>NZ_JAOSHO010000127.1 GCF_025917275.1 Pseudomonas agronomica
AGGGATTGAATCTTGCTTCAAACCACTGGCGGCCCTGGATACCCGCAATGAGCCCATGATTGCGGACAGCTGTACCAAGCCATCATCACCATTTGCAGCAACGAGCCGTGGCCTTGGCGCAGCAAGCTCAGAGAGCTGTTTTCCCACCGTGCCAGAAACACTTGGATGTCCTCGGCGCTGGCGTTTTCCCACGCGCCCCAGATCCCGGTCAGGGGGCCGCGGGTGATACCCAGCGTGAGCACATCGAAGAGCTGGCGTGTGAGCTTGAGCATGGACGGGGACAGATGCGCCAGGCCGCGATCCAGGCTTTGCAACGTGATCTCGGTGGCCGCGTCGAGCTTCTCCGCCGTCACGGCGCCGTCCAGCATCACCGCAATGACCGCTCGCAAAAATGGCAGGTCGCTGTCACGCAATGCCGCCAGGCCGCTGGCCGGCTGGCTGGTGGAGCAACCGGTCAACGTGGCTCCCAATCCGACCGTGGCGAGAAACGCGCTGGCGCCGAGGCTTAAGTGCAGCAAGCCCCGCCGCGACAGGGTGGGCGTATCGGTCAGGCTTGGGTTCATTATTGTTATTCCCCTGGGAAGCACTGTCAGCGGATGAACAGCTTCTGGATCAATTTCTGCAATGGCTTGCCGTAGGGCGGATAAATCAGTTTCGCGGCGTTGAATCGCTGCTTCACCAGCACGCCCTTGGCCTTGCTGAAGGTCAGGAAACCCTCGTGCCCGTGATAATGGCCCATCCCTGAAGCACCAATGCCGCCGAACGGCATGTCGTCCTGGGCCACGTGCAACAGAGTGTCGTTCAGGCAGACGCCGCCGGAATGGGTTTCGGTTAGCACGCGATTCTGCTCGGCCTTGTTGTAGCCGAAATAGTAGAGCGCCAGCGGGCGAGGTCGCTGATTGATGTAGGCAAATGCCTGGTTCAAATCTGCATAAGGCACGATCGGCAGCAGCGGGCCGAAGATCTCGTCCTGCATGACGGTCATGTCATCCGTGACGTTGAGCAGCAGACTATGGGCCATGCGTCGTCCCTGGCCCTGGTCGAACAGCTCGATCAGCAAGGCGCCTTTACTGGTGGCATCACTGATGTAGCCGTTGAGCCGGGCCAGTTGTCGCTCATTGATGATTGCGGTGTAGTCCGGGTTGTCAGCCAGCGTCGGATAAAAGCTGCGGACCGCCTCACGATACGCCTCGACGAACGCCCCGACGCGGTTCTGCGGCACCAGCACGTAGTCGGGCGCGACGCAGGTCTGTCCGGCATTGAGGGTCTTGCCGAAGGCGATGCGTTCGGCGGCGTCCTTGAGTGGGACGTCCCCGGACACGATGGCGGGAGACTTGCCACCCAGCTCAAGGGTAACGGGGGTGAGGTTTTCAGCAGCGGCACGCATCACATGCTTGCCGATGCTGGTGGCGCCGGTAAACAACAGGTGGTCGAAGGGCAGCCGGGAGAACGCAACGCCGACGTCTGCTTCGCCCAGCACGACGCACACCAGGTCCTGGGGAAAGACCCGGGCCAGCAATTGCTTGAGCAGCAAGCCGGTGGCAGGCGTCGACTCGCTGAGCTTGAGCATCACTCGGTTGCCCGCCGACAGCGCGCCCACCAACGGCCCGATGGCCAGGAACAGCGGATAGTTCCAAGGCACGATGACTCCGACAACGCCCAGCGGCTGGTAGACGACCTTGGCCGACGCCGGCTGGAATGCCACGCCGACCTTGCGTCGGGAGGGTTTCATCCAACCCTTCAGGTGCCGGCTGGCGTAATGGATGCCATGCAGGCTCGGCATCAGCTCGGCGAGTAGCGTTTCGTCTGGACTGCGGTGGCTGAAGTCCTGGCTGATCGCATTGATCAACGCCTGCCGTTCATTGCTCAACAGTTCGCCCAATGCCTTGAGCCATTGCAGACGCTGTTCGGCCGGCGGCATCGGATGGGCGGCATAGGCCCGGCGCTGGGCATCGAACAGTGCGCGGAGCTCTTCCAGTTGCTGTTGGGAATCGTGCAGGTAAGCAACGTTGGCGGGCATGGCGGGCACCGGATTTATTATTGGATCGATGCTTTCTAGAGCTAATGCTCTAGAAAGTCAAATGAGGACCTGTAAAATTGCTTGGGTTTTATCCCATGACCGATAGGTCGTAAGATGCCTACCACTGACTTTTGAATTAAAGCCCAAGCCATGGCCCCACGAATAAAAACCAGCGAGCGCATCGTGCAGAACAGCCTGGAGTTGTTCAATCGGCAGGGCGAGCGCAGTGTCAGCACCAATCACATTGCCGCTCACATGGACATGTCGCCGGGCAACCTCTATTACCACTTCCCCAACAAGCAGGCGATCATCGCCGTGCTGTTCAGCGAATACGAAAACCTCGTGGACAGCTTCCTGCGTCCGCCCCAGGGCCGCGCGGCCACGGTGGATGACAAGCGCTTCTATCTGCAGGAACTGCTATCAGCGATGTGGCGCTACCGCTTCCTGCATCGGGACCTGGAGCATCTGCTCGACAGTGACGCGGAACTGGCGGCTCGCTATCGACGGTTCTCCCAACGCTGCCTGATCCATGGCACCGCGATCTACGAAGGCTTCGTTGCTGCCGGCATCCTGAAGATGGACCGGGTGCAGATCGAATCCCTGACACTCAATGCCTGGATTATCCTCACCTCATGGGTACGTTTCCTCTGCACGACGCGGGAAAACTCCAGCCATCTGAGCGAGCAGGCGATCAAGCGCGGTGTCTATCAAGTGCTGGTGCTGGAGGCGGGTTTTGTGACTGATGAAGCCCGTGAAGCGGTGGATGATCTGTTCAAAGAGTTTTACGTCCCGCTGGCCCAGACCCTTGAGGAGGGGCAGTAGGTTCGGCCCTCCCTTGTTTCCATCTCAGGAGCTCACCATGCCCATCGCGCAACTTATCAGCCCCCAGGCCCTTGAACAGAGGCGGTCGCAGCCCGGGTTGGTCATCCTTGATTGTCGTTTTGCCCTGGATGATCCGGATTATGGCCAGCGCAGTTACGCCGAGGGCCATATTGCCGGTGCGTCGTTCGCAGACCTGGAGCGGGACTTGAGCGGGCCGGTTCGCAAAGGTGTGACCGGGCGCCATCCTTTGCCCGGTCCTGACGCCTTGATCGCACGCCTCCGGGCTTGGGGGATAAACAACGACAGCGACATCGTGCTGTATGACGATGGGCCCGGTGCCTATGCCGCCCGGGCCTGGTGGCTGCTGGCCTGGCTGGGCAAGCGGGACGGTGTCTATCTCCTCGACGGAGGGCTCAAGGCTTGGCACGCGGCCGGCTTGCCCCTGAGCCTGGATCCGCCTGCCACGTCGGCCGGGACCTTCAGTGGTTCGCCGGATGCGGATTTGCTGGTCGATGCCGACACGCTGCAGCAACGCCTTGGCCAGCCGGACATGACCTTGCTGGATGCACGAGCGCTGCCGCGCTTCAAGGGCGAAGTCGAGCCGATCGATCCGGTGGCCGGACACATCCCGGGAGCGCAATGCGCGGCCTTCACCGATAACCTCGGCGCGGATGGCCGTTTCCTGCCTGCCGACCAGCTCAAGCAGCGCTTCGCCGAAAAACTGGGCGATCGCTCGCCGACTGGGCTGGTGGCCTACTGCGGCTCTGGCGTGACGGCGTGCCATAACCTGTTTGCCTTGAGCCTGGCCGGGTATCCCTTGGGGCGGCTGTACGCTGGCTCGTGGAGTGAGTGGATCAATGATCCTCAGCGCGGCGTGGCGAAGGGCGAATAGCACTGTTTAGGATTAATGTGGGAGCGAGCTTGCTCGCGATAGCGGTGGGTCAGCCTCATTAAATTTGACTGACACACCGTCATCGCGAGCAAGCTCGCTCCCACATGGGCTTTGGACAGATTTGTGTCTTCGTCACCCGCGGCCCAGGCTGGCCAGCCAATCCGGAATGCGCCGCTCCAGGTAATACTCTGGACGGCGCAAGGTTCCATCGACAAACCCCACATGCCCACCCCGGGCGTGCAATTCAAATTGGGTCGAAGCGGATAACTCGCCGGGTTCGGGCAGGCTGTGGGGGAACACGAACGGATCGTCGGCGGCCTGGATGACCAGGGTCGGCGTGCTGATATCCGCCAGGAAGTAACGGCTGGAGGCGCGACGGTAATAATCCGCAGCGTCGGAAAACCCATGCAGCGGCGCCGTTACCCGGCCATCGAAATCCCAGAAGGTGCGCATATTCTCCAGCGGGCCCAGCGCTGCCAGGGTTGCCAGGCCCTCATGACGCCCGTCATGCAAGAACTGGCGTTGCTTGTTGCGCACATAGGCCACCAGTTGCCGCATGAAGTGCGCCTGGTACAACTTGGAAAATCCCTGGCCGATGCGATCGGCGCACTGGTCGAGGCGAAACGGTACCGAGACCGCCACTGCGCCTTGCAACTGGCTGTTGCTGCCGGTTTCCCCCAAGTGCTTGAGCAATACATTGCCGCCCAGTGAATAGCCCACTGCAAACAATGGCGCCAAGGGTCGCCGGGCTCGCAGATGAGCAAGGGCGGCTGCCAAGTCTTCGCTCACGCCAGAGTGATAGCTGCGGGGCAACAGGTTCGGCTCGCCCGAGCAACCGCGCCAATTCAACGCCGCACTGGCCCAGCCCTGGCGATCGAGAGCCTGCTGCAACCCGGCCACATAAGGCGAGTTGGAAGAACCCGTCAACCCATGAAGCACCAGTACCAGTGGCGCCTCGGCGCTGTGGGGGCCGTACCAGTCGAGATCGAGGAAATCGCCATCCTCGAGCCACAAGCGCTCGCGTTGGCGATCGATGTGTGTGGTCTTGCGCCACAAGGGGCCCCACAAGGTTTGCAGGTGTGGGTTACCGAGCCCCGCAGCAGGGACGAAGCGTTCAGATGCGGCGGACATCATTATTGTTCTCGATGCACTGGTCAGCCGTTCAGCCAATGTCCTTTGTCAGACGCTGCCATAAGGCGTAATACACCCGTCCGGATTTCTGCTCGCGGTGCAAGCGCCAGTTGCCCGGCAAGCCCAGGGTGGACGGGGCGGATTCGCTTTCAGTGTAGACCCAGGCATCCTCGGCCAGCCACTGACGTTCCTCGAGCAAGGCGCAGACCGTCGGCAACAGGTTCTGGTTGAAAGGCGGGTCGAGAAACACCAGGTCGAAGGCCGTAGCCGGTTGGCTGTCGAGGTAGCGCAGCGCATCGGCGGTTTGCACCTGGCCAACGGTGCAACGCAGGGTCCCCAGGTGTTCCTTGAGGCTGGAAACCGCCACGTTGCTGGCGTCCAGCGCCTGGCCCATGGCGGCGCCACGGGACAGCGCCTCGAGAAACAGCGCGCCGCTGCCGGCAAACGGGTCGAGGACCTTGGCGCCCGCCACGTAAGGGGCGAGCCAGTTGAACAGGGTTTCGCGCACCCGGTCCGGGGTCGGCCGCAGGCCAGGGGCATCGGGGAAGCTCAGGCGCCTGCTGCGCCATTCGCCGCCAATGATGCGCAACTGGTTCACGCCGTTGTGCGCGGGTTTCTTGCTGGGATTGGAAGGGCGGGCCATTAATGCTCCGGGACCCCGAGCGGCTGCTCGGCAGGTTTGTCAGTGGGGGCCGGCAACGGCTTTTGCGGCACGCTCGGGCCAGCGGTGACGATGACCATCTTGTCGGTGCTCAAATGTTTGTTCAGTGCGGTCTTCACCTGCTCGACCGTCAGTTCCTGGGTTTGACGCATGAAGTCTTCCAGGTAGCTCAGCGGCAAGTCATAGAAACCCATGGCGCCTAGCTGGCCGACGATGTCGGCATTGCTGGCGGTAGACAGAGGGAAGCTGCCGGCCAGTTCGCGCTTGGCGTCGTCGAGTTCCTTCTGGGTCGGGCCGTTCTTGAGGTAGTCGGCGAATACTTCCTGCACCAGCTTCAAGGTGCCCTCGCTCATCTCGGCGCGGGTTTGCAGGTTGATCATGAACGGGCCGCGGGCCTGCATCGCCGTGAAGCCTGAATAGACGCCATAGGTCAGGCCGCGCTTTTCGCGAACTTCTGTCATCAATCGCGTACCGAAACCTCCGCCACCGAGGATCTGGTTGCCGAGGGTCACGGCCGCGTAATCCGGGTCGTCGCGGTCGATGCCCAGTTGCGCGAGCATCAGGTTGGTCTGCTTGGACGGGAATTCGATATGGCCGATGCTCGCCTTCGGCTCTGCCGGTGCCGGGGTTTTCGCCAGGGCCGGGCCTTTGGGCAGCGCGGCGGAAACCTGGCTGGCAATCGCTTCGGCTTCGGTGCGGGACAAATCCCCCACCAGCGCAATCACCGCGTTGCCGGCGGCATAAGCCTTGGCATGAAACGCCCGCGCCTGGGCCAGGGTGATCGGCGGAATGCTGTCGGCCGTGCCATCGCTGGAATGGGCATACGGATGTTCGCCGTACACGCGCTTCATCAGCTCAAGGCCCGCCAGTTTGCCGGGGTTCTGCTTCTGGTACTCGAAGCCGTCGAGCATCTGGTTCTTGATGCGGGCGAAGGAGTCGGCGGGGAAGGTCGGTTTGCCGACTACTTCGGCGAACAGCTTCAAGGCCGGCTCACGCTTGTCGGTTGCGCTGAGGCTGCGCAGGGAGGCAACGGCCATGTCCCGGTAGGCGCCGTTGCCGAAGTCCGCACCAAGGCTTTCGAACCCTTGGGCAATGGCACTGACATCCTTGCCGGCCACGCCTTCGTTGAGCATGGCGTTGGTCAGCAGGGCGAGGCCGGGGGCGTCGCCGTCCTGGCTGCTGCCGGCGGCGAAGGTCAGGCGCAGGTCGAACATCGGCAGTTCGCGGGCTTCGACGAACAGCACCTTGGCGCCGTCGGCGGTTTTCCAGGTCTGCACGTCAAGCTGGCGCCGACTGGGCGCCTTGTCGTTCAGTTCGGCCAGGGATTGCAGTTTGCTGCTGGACTTGGCCTTGTCCAATGCCTGGCTGGCCTTGGGGGCGCTTGAAGGTGTCAGGTAAAAGGCCAGGGCGCCGACCAGGGCGATCAGGACCAGGCCGATCAGCACCAGGCGCGATGATTTGCGCTCACTCATGAGCTTTCTCCTCGGGCAGGACGTGCGCAACGCTCAGGCGCGAGCGGGTGAAATACAGCTGGGCTGCCTTCTGGATATCCTGCGGGGTCACGCTTTGCAGTTCGGCGAGTTCGCTGTCCATCAGCTTCCAGGACAAGCCGACGGTTTCCAGTTGGCCGATGGCGGTGGCCTGGCTGGTGATCGAGTCGCGCTCATACACCAGGCCTGCGATGACCTGGGCGCGGACGCGTTCCAGTTCCTCGGCGGTCGGCGCGGTGGTTTTCAGTTGTTCAAGCAAGCGCCACAAGCCCGCTTCGGCCTGGGCGAGGGTCTTGTTTTTCTGCGTGTTGGGTGTTGCCGACAAGGTGAACAGCGTATCGCCGCGGGTGAAGGCGTCGTAGTTCGACGAGCCGCCGGACACCAACTCTTCGCCGCGCTCCAGCTGGGTCGGTATCCGGCCGCTGTAGCCGCCGTCCAACAGCGCCGAGATCAGCCGCAGCGCATTGACCGAAGCCCTGTCCGTTGCGGTGGCGATACTTGGCACATTGAAGGCCAGCATCACGCTGGGCAATTGAGTCTGCACATGCAGGGTGATCTGGCGTTCGCCGGGTTCGGCCAGCTCCAGGGGGATTTTCGCGACCGGCACCGGGCGCCGGGCAATCGGACCGAAATAACGCTGGGCCAGGGACTTGACCTCGTCTGGCGTCACGTCGCCGACCACCACCAGCGTGGCGTTGTTCGGGGTGTACCAGGACTCGTACCAGTGGCGCAGCTCCTCGACAGTCATCCGATCCAGGTCGGCCATCCAGCCGATCGTCGGCGTGTGGTAGCCGCTGGCCGGGTACGCGATGGCCTTGAAGCGTTCGAAGGCCTTGGACATCGGCTTGTCATCGGTGCGCATGCGGCGTTCTTCCTTGATGACTTCGATCTCGCGGCTGAACTCTTCTGGCGGCAGGCGCAGGCTGGCCATGCGGTCGGCTTCCAGTTCGAAGGCCACGCCCAGGCGGTCACGCGCCAGCACTTGGTAATAGGCGGTGAAATCGTCGCTGGTGAAGGCGTTTTCTTCGGCACCGAGGTCCCGCAGGATCAGCGAAGCTTCGCCGGGGCCGACTTTCTCGCTGCCCTTGAACATCATGTGTTCCAAGGCATGGGACAAACCGGTCTGGCCCGGTGTTTCGTAGCTGGAACCGACCTTGTACCAGACCTGGGATACCACCACCGGCGCGCGATGGTCTTCGCGAACGACGACCTTCAAGCCGTTGTCGAGGGTAAATTCGTGGGTGGGTTGTGGATCGGCAGCAAGGGCTGAAAAAGGCAGGCAGACCGTGCCGAGCAGCAGGCCAGCGGCGCAGCGGGCAAGAGCATTCATTCGTGTTTAAACCTGTTGGGCTGCCTGCCGGGTCTTAGCCGCAGCAGGCGAGGAGGTGCTAGGATAACGGTCCGTTTTACTGGCGGCCACGCCTATCGGGTCTTTTATCGGCCCAAGGTTGTCTGGGTTCTGGGCATTAACGTTGGGTTTTTTCGTGGATCCCCGCGTTTTCGCCGATGATGCCGTACCAGTCCTTCGAAAAAATTGACCAAGAGGTGTCCTGGCGACATTTCGACAATCTGTTGCGCGTGAACAAGCTGGATGAAACGCAGTCTGTTCAGCATCGAATATTTATCACCGAGGCGCCCTCGTGGCGCGTCGCTACTGTGAGATAGCCGTCCTCCATGTTTGGTTCCAACGACGACAAGAAGACCCCAGCTGCGGCTGGCGAGAAAAAAAGCCTGTTCGGATGGCTGCGCAAGAAGCCGCAGGAAACCGTTGCCGAACAGCCACAACCGCAGCCAGAGCCCGCCGAAGCGCTGGTGGCCGAAGAGGCCGCGCCCATTGTCCTGCCGATTGCCGAACCGGTATTGCAGCCGGCCGAGCCTGAAGCCGAGCCAGTGGCTGAGCCGGTTCTCGAGCAACCCTTGACCCCGCCCGCCGGGCAAGCGCCCTGGCTGACCTTGCCCGTGGCGGAAGAACCGGTTGGGCTGGTCGAAGATGCCCAGGCGCCCCACGTCACCCCGCCAATTCCCGCCCCAACCCAACCGGAGGAAACAGCGACCGCCGTGGTCGCGCCTCCGGCTCCCGAGCTTTTACCAGAGGCAGAGCCAGCAGAGGTTCCGGTCCCGGCCGAAGAGAACAAAGTCGGTTTCTTTGCCCGTTTGAAGCAGGGCCTGTCCAAGACCAGCGCCAGTATCGGCGAAGGCATGGCCAGCCTGTTCCTGGGCAGGAAAGTCATCGATGACGAGTTGCTGGAAGACATCGAGACCCGCCTGTTGACCGCCGATGTTGGGGTCGAGGCCACTTCCGTGATCATCCAGAGCCTGACCCAGAAGGTCGCGCGCAAACAGCTCACCGATGCTGATGCACTGTACAAATCCCTGCAAGGCGAACTGACCAACCTGCTCAAGCCGGTGGAAAAACCCCTGGTGGTGGCCTCGCAGAACAAGCCATTCGTGATTTTGGTCGTGGGCGTCAACGGCGCCGGCAAGACCACCACCATCGGCAAGCTGGCGAAGAAGCTGCAACTCGAAGGCAAGAAGGTCATGCTCGCCGCCGGCGATACCTTCCGCGCCGCCGCAGTCGAACAGCTGCAAGTGTGGGGCGAACGCAACAAGATCCCGGTGATCGCCCAGCACACCGGCGCCGACTCCGCCTCGGTGATCTTCGACGCCGTGCAGGCCGCCAAGGCCCGGGGCATCGATGTGCTGATTGCCGACACGGCCGGTCGCCTGCACACCAAAGACAACCTGATGGAAGAATTGAAGAAGGTCCGCCGGGTAATCGGCAAGCTCGACGCCGACGCGCCCCACGAGGTCCTGCTGGTGCTGGACGCCGGTACCGGCCAGAACGCCATCAACCAGGCCAAGCAATTCAACCAGACCGTCGAACTGACGGGGTTGGCCCTGACCAAGCTCGACGGCACCGCCAAGGGCGGGGTGATTTTCGCCCTGGCCAAGCAGTTCGGCCTGCCGATTCGCTACATCGGCGTGGGCGAAGGCATTGACGATTTGCGCACCTTTGAAGCCGAGCCTTTTGTCCAGGCATTGTTTGCCGAGCGGGAGCATTCATGATTCGTTTCGAACAGGTCGGTAAACGCTATCCGAACGGTCACGTCGGCTTGCATGAGCTGAGCTTTCGGGTCCGTCGGGGCGAGTTTCTGTTTGTCACTGGCCATTCCGGCGCCGGTAAAAGCACCTTGCTTCGCCTGCTGCTGGCGATGGAGCGACCTACCACCGGCAAGCTGCTGTTGGCTGGCCAGGACCTGAGTACCATCAGCAACGCCCAGATTCCCTTCCTACGCCGCCAGATCGGCGTGGTATTCCAGAATCACCAGTTGTTGTTCGACCGCACGGTGTTCAACAACGTCGCGCTGCCGTTGCAGATCCTTGGGTTGTCCAAGGCTGAGATCAACAAGCGCGTGGATTCGGCACTGGAGCGCGTAGCGTTGTCGGACAAGACCGACCTGTACCCGGGTGACCTCTCCACCGGCCAGCAACAGCGAGTAGGCATCGCCCGCGCCATCGTCCATCGTCCGGCCTTGCTGCTGGCGGATGAACCCACCGGTAACCTCGACCCACGACTGGCGGCAGAAATCATGGGCGTATTCGAAGACATCAACCGTCTGGGCACCAGCGTACTGATTGCCAGTCACGACCTGGCCCTGATCGCACGCATGCGTCATCGCATGCTCACCTTGCAGCGCGGTCGACTGATTGGTGACGGGGAGGCAGGTGTATGAGCGCAACCCGAAGTCCTAAAGTGGCCGAGCGTGTAGCCCCCAAGGCCTCCGATCCGCAGCCGCCGAAAAAGAAACGCGACGATGACGACGGTCCGGATTTCGCCACGCTGCTACATGCCTGGATCGAAAGCCATCGCGCCAGCCTGCTCGATAGCCTTCGACGCCTGGGCAAGCAGCCCATCGGCAGTTTCTTTACCTGCATGGTCATGGCAGTGGCCTTGAGCCTGCCCATGGGCCTGTCATTATTGCTGAATAATGTCGAACGCCTGGGTGGCTCCTGGCAGCGTGCGGCGCAGATCTCCCTTTATCTGCAACTGGATGCGACGCCGGGCGAAGGCGAGGCGCTGCGTGAGCAGATCAAGGCCATGCCGGGCGTGGCCGATGCCGAATACGTGGGGCGCGACCAGGCGCTCGAAGAGTTCCAGCAGCAATCCGGCCTGGGCGAAGCCCTTAAGGAACTGCCGGAAAACCCGCTGCCAGGCGTGGTGCTGGTGACCCCGAACGAGGTCGACAAGCCGACCCTTGAAGCATTGAGACAAAGACTTTCCGAATTGCCGAAGGTACAACAGGCACAACTTGATCTAGTCTGGGTCGAGCGCCTTGCGGCGATACTCAAGCTCGGCGACCGGTTTGTCTTCGGCCTGACGGTGCTGCTGGTTTCCGCATTACTTTTGGTGATAGGCAATACCATTCGTCTTCATATTGAAAACCGCCGCACCGAGATAGAAGTGATTAAACTCGTCGGCGGTACGGACAGTTATGTACGCAGGCCCTTCCTTTATATGGGGGCGCTGTATGGCTTCGGTGCCGGGATCCTGTCCTGGGGCGTATTGGCGTTCGGCCTGGATTGGCTGAACGATGCGGTAGTGGGTCTGGCCGGTTTATACGGCAGCGATTTCTCGCTGGCCGGTGTGCCAGTCGCCGACGGTCTGTCGCTCTTGCTTGGCGCGGTGCTGTTGGGTTATATCGGTGCATGGATTGCGGTAGCACGCCACCTGCGTGAGCTTGCTCCAAAATAGTGTTTTTTTGCGCGTATTGACCTTTCAGTTTTTGTGGGAACTTGTCCTACGGTTCCCGGTCAATTTTCGCAGTGCTGAACTGCACGAGTTATGTGAGTCGGAGGTTTTTTCGTATGACCACTTCTTTGCAACCTGCTTATGCTCTAGTCCCGGGTGCAAACCTTGAGGCCTATGTGCACACGGTGAACAGCATTCCATTGCTGTCGCCCGAGCAGGAGCGTGAACTGGCCGAGAGTCTCTATTATGAGCAGGATCTTGAGGCGGCTCGGCAGATGGTGCTCGCCCACCTGCGTTTTGTCGTACATATCGCCCGCAGCTATTCCGGCTACGGGCTGGCCCAGGCCGACCTGATCCAG
>NZ_JAOSHO010000128.1 GCF_025917275.1 Pseudomonas agronomica
GGGAGCAAGCTCCCTCGCCACGGGATCAATGCGTGTGGCTTGATTCAGCGCAACCCATAATCCAACACAATCCCCCCGAAAATCGCCAACCCGGCCCAATGGTTGTGCAGGAACGCCTTGAAGCAGCGCATCCGATCCCGGTCGCGGGTATACCAGAACTCCCAGGCGAAGCACGCCGCAGCGGCCACCAGGCCGAGGTGGAACCAGCCGCCCAGTTTGAACTGCGCGCCAGCCAGCAACAGGCAACCCAAGGCCAGGCCCTGCAGCGTCAGGATGATCACCCGGTCGGCATCGCCGAACAGGATCGCCGTGGACTTCACGCCAATCTTCAGGTCATCGTCCCGGTCGGTCATTGCGTAGTAGGTGTCGTAGCCCACCGTCCACAGCAGGTTGCCGATGTACCACAACCACGCAGCCGCCGGCAGATGGCCGGTTTCGGCGGTAAACGCCATCGGCATGCCCCAGGAAAACGCCGCGCCCAGCACCACCTGCGGGTAATAGGTATAGCGCTTCATGAACGGGTAGCTGAACGCCAGCGCCAGGCCGCCGAGGGACAGCAGGATTGTCGGCGCGTTGGTGCACAGCACCAGCAGGAAGCTCACGCTCATCAGCACGGCGAAGAACACCAGCGCCTCTTTCGAACTGATCTTGCCGCTCGCCAGGGGACGTTGTTCGGTGCGTTTGACATGGCCGTCGACCTTGCGGTCGGCCCAGTCGTTGATCACGCAACCGCCGGCACGGGTCAGCACTACGCCAAGGACGAAAATCACGATGTTAGCCAGGGAGGGCGAGCCTTCGCCGGCAACCCACAACGCCCACAGCGTCGGCCACAGCAGCAGGTAGATGCCGATGGGCTTGTCCATGCGCGTCAGTTGCACGAAGTCCCAGGCCCGCGGGTTGAGGCGGTTCAAGGATTTGAGCAGTTGCGTGTACATCAGCAATTCTCCGAATAGGCGCGGGCGACCGTCCACAGGCGTGGCAGGAACACCTCTGCCACCAGCACGCTCAATGCGCCGCGATCGAAACGCGAACGACGACCCCACAGCGCGCTGGCACGAACCTGCGGCGGCAGCCATTCGCTCGGGTAGTGGCAGACCTCGATCGCCTGGCGCTGGAATGCCTGGTCACAAAACAGCAGCTCGCCCAACGAGCGACTGCCCAGTTCGTCCATGTGCAAGCCGTCGCCTTGCAACGCGCTGCGTGCCGCCACGCTGCGGGCAAACACCCATGGCTCACCGTGGCCGCGCAAATACACTTCGCGCACCCAACCCTCGCTGCCTTCGGCCAGGTCCAGCGCGGCACACTCGTCGTCGCGCAACGGCTGCCAGCCTTCGAACAGCGGTGTCACGCTGAACTGATCGTTCGACAGGCCTGTCAGGCGCCGGGTCAGGGAGCCTTCGTCAAACAGCCAATCCATGACGCACGCATCCGGGCGGGGCGACAGCAGGTGTTGGGGCAGCCATTGAAGTGTAGGAAATATCGAATTTGTCGGCGGCACAGGGGTCTTGAATGGCAGCAAATGAGGTCGCGAGCTTACCATGTCGGTCGGCGATTTTGACCGAGCCGAGGGCCGTCGCGCCGATCCTGCTTGCATCTGTCGCGATCGATCAGTACAAAACCGCCCTGAGCCGGAAAATACCGGCCAAGGCCTGACATCTTGAGGAAGTATCGGAATGAAGAAGTGGCAATGTATCGTCTGCGGCCTGGTCTATGACGAAGCCATGGGTTGGCCTGACGATGGCATCGAGCCCGGCACTCGCTGGGAAGATGTGCCTGAAGACTGGCTGTGCCCGGACTGCGGCGTCGGCAAAATGGATTTTGAAATGATCGCAATCGGCTGATTATTTCGCCTAATGGAGAGCAACATGAGTGAACCTGTCGTTATCGTCGGTACTGGCCTGGCCGGTTACAACCTGGCCCGGGAATTTCGCAAGCTCGACAGCGAAACCCCGTTGCTGCTGATCACCGCGGACGATGGCCGCTCCTACTCCAAGCCGATGCTCTCCACGGGCTTCGGCAAGAATAAAGACGCCGATGGCCTGAGCATGGCCGAGCCGGGCGCGATGGCCGAGCAGCTGAACGCCGAAGTGCGCACCCACACGCGCATCAGCGGCATCGACCCGGGCCACAAGCGCCTGTGGATCGGCGAAGAGGCGGTGAGCTATCGCGACCTGATCCTGGCCTGGGGCGCTGAAACCGTCCGCGTGCCGGTGCAGGGCGATGCAGCAGACCTGATCTTCCCCATCAACGACCTTGAAGACTACGCGCGCTTCCGGGCCGCTGCCGCGGGCAAGCGCCGGGTGTTGCTGCTTGGCGCCGGCCTGATCGGCTGCGAATTTGCCAACGACCTGATCCTCGGCGGCTACGAAGTCCAACTGGTGGCCCCGTGCGAGCAGGTCATGCCGACGCTGCTGCACCCGGCTGCCGCCGCCGCGGTACAGGCCGGGCTGGAAAGCCTCGGCGCACGTTTCCACCTCGGTCCGGTGCTCAATCGCCTGCAACGGGTGGCCGACGGGTTGGAAGCGCATCTGTCGGACGGCCAAGTGATCGGCTGTGACCTGGTGGTCTCGGCCATTGGCCTGCGCCCGCGCATCGACCTGGCGGCCGCGGCTGGCCTTGTGGTCAATCGCGGCGTGGTGGTCGACCGCCACCTGAAGACTTCCCACGGCAATATCCATGCGCTGGGCGATTGTGCCGAAGTCGATGGCTTGAACCTGCTCTACGTCATGCCGCTGATGAGCTGCGCCCGCGCCCTGGCCCAAACCCTGGCCGGCAACCCGACCGCCGTCAGTTACGGCGCCATGCCGATCACCGTGAAAACCCCGGTCTGCCCGCTGGTGGTTTCGCCACCGCCACGGGGCAGCGACGGCGTGTGGAGCGTCGAAGGGCAGGGCGCCGACATCAAGGCCCTGTGCCGCGACGCCCAGGGCAACCTGCTGGGCTATGCGCTGACCGGCGCGGCGGTGATGGAGAAACTGGCGCTGAACAAGCAGCTTCCGGCGCTGCTGGCGTAAATGCCGGTCGTTCTGTCGTAAACACCCTGCTTTTGACGCCACAAACACCCACCGGCCACTGGCGCCGGTTGCGGCCCCGTGCCATCCTCACTCCCGTCTGCCGCAGAGTAGAGCCTGCGGCGCCTTAGGGGTTGTTCCGAAGAGAACAGCACGGACATAACAACAAAAAAACCGTCAAAGGGGCTTCATTCATGCGTAAACCAGAACTCGCCGCCGCCATCGCGGAAAAAGCGGACCTCACCAAAGAACAAGCCAACCGCGTCCTCAACGCCGTCCTCGAAGAAATCACCGGCGCCCTGCACCGCAAGGACAGCGTCACCCTGGTCGGCTTCGGCACCTTCCTTCAACGCCACCGCGGCGCCCGCACCGGCAAGAACCCACAAACCGGCGAGCCGGTAAAAATCAAGGCCAGCAACACCGTTGCATTCAAGCCGGGCAAATCCTTGAAGGACAGCGTCAACCCGTAATTGCGGCGAGTACCTCGGTCGAGGGAAGGAAGCGGCAACAAAAAAGGCATACCGAGGGTGATCGGCATGCCTTTTTTTGTGGCTGTCGGATAGCAACCATCTGTTAACTCACCGCAAGATCCGTGGCGAGTAAGCTTGCTCCCGCTGGGCTCTGTAGGAGCTGGCGAAGCCTGCGATCTTTTGATCTTTGATCTTTCGCTTCAGAATCAATTGGCAGTGAAAAGATCGCAGCCTCGCTTCGCTCGGCAGCTCCTACACGGCTCCTACAGGCCCAGCGGCCAGTGGTTTTAGCGGGGATCGACGTTATCCAGCGCCCGATTCGCCAGCAACGAACTCAGCTCGATCAATTGCTGGATGCCGAGGAGCACATGGCGGTTGGAGCCTTCCATATCGAACGCCAGTTCGTTGACCATCGCGTCGGCCGAGGCCAGGGTTTCGCTGAGGTTGGCCAGCAGGCATTCGTTGTCGAGGTCTTTTACGACGGTGAATAACTGGCCGGGCTTGATGGTTTCTTTTGGTTTTGCTGGTTTGGGCTTTAGATAAAAGTCCAATGCGCGGGTAGCGGCTTCTTCGAGTTGCTTGGCGTTCAGGCCGTCCAGGTAAGGAGAGTTGGGATCTGCTTCTGGAGGGTTTGGTGTTATTTTGAACATTTACTAAGTCCTTAAGTGAAGCTGTAACCCTCTAGCTACTAAACAGAAGGGTGGCAGCTGTACGCAGGTTAGTAGACCGGGGACTTAGCAAGCCGGCGCGCCCGAAGGCGCCCTGCGCACAACCGCCATCAAATACAGGCATGAAAACGCCTGATTGATAGGAGCCATACACCTTGCTAAATACACCGAGCTACTAAACCCGACCACTGATGGGCAGTGGCAGGCAAACGATAGAACCCCGGGGCAAGGCGCACAAGCCGGCGGATTCTGGCGTAGTTGTAGGTAACGGCGCAAGGATACGTAGCCCGACGGAGTCATAGCGCTCAGCAATTAAACAGTGTCGAAAGACTCTTAAATAATTTTACGCATAACGTGGCTTGCCTTTGTTTTTAAACAATAGTAGCGGGCCGCTTCTTGGGAGAACTTAATAGCCCTCGTTGTTAGTGGCATCCGAATTTACAGAAAAATCCTACATTTTTATCTTTCAAAACTGGGCATTCTTCGCGCCGATCAAAAGGCCGTCAGCGGCGAATACATCTCGCCCTATGCTGCCATTTAATGTGCTGAAACTTCCTACAGGTTGCGCTGAAGTTTATATCGCTGCCTGTCCATAAACTCTTCAAGCCGTCGCGCCTGAATAGTTATTAAAGGCTGTAAATGTCTTATCCCGAAAAACTGTCCGCGCATTACCTGACACTTGCCAGCGCCCCCATTCCCAACGGGAATTTTTCGGGTGTGGACGTCCGTTTTTCGGATGAGTTCGAAGCCTTGGAGCGTGAGATCGGCAAGGCCCAGTCGATGCATGGCAGCGGTCAAGTCGACTGGCTGAAAATCCAGGAACACAGTGAAGCCCTGCTGTGTACCCAATCGAAAGATCTGCGCGTGGCGATCTGGCTCACATGGGCGTTGTATCAGCGAGAGTCTTTCCAGGGACTGCTCGCCGGCCTCGGTCTCCTGCGTTACCTCTGTGACAACCATTGGCTGGGTCTTCACCCGGCCAAGGTCAAAACCCGCGCCGCCAGCTTCCATTGGCTGGTGACCCGCCTGGAAGGGGCGTTGGGTGATGACGTTGCGATAAAGAACCAGCTGGCCCTGTTCGAACGTTTGGCGGAGCAGCTCGAAGCCCTCGATGCCACCTGTGTCGCTCACTTTGGCGATGACGCGCCTCTATTGCTGCCGCTGTGCCGGCGTCTCAAAAACCTGATTATGCGTGCCACCGACGTCCCGCCGCCCGGCGCTGTCGGGGCCATGGTCGCCCACGTCAAGCAAGCCGCCACCCAGTTGCTGGCCTCTGGCGCCCCGATTGAACATGAAAAGGACGCCCAGAAGGCGCTGCGGACCCTGCAGGAAGGTGCGCGTCCCTTGTGCACTTGGTGGCTCCGGCAGAAGGCGACTGACGCCCGCGCGCTGCGCCTCAACCGCACTCTGCTCTGGCTGGGTATCGACGCTGCGCCCGAGCGTAACGCCGAGCAGATTACACAATTGCGCGGGCTACCTGCGGACAAGCTCAAGGCGTATCAGGAAAGCCTCCAGCGGGGCAATTTCGCCGATCTGCTGGTGGAGATCGAGGCCAGCCTGGCGAAGGCGCCTTTCTGGTTCGACGGCCAAAGGCTCGCATGGCAATGCCTGCAAGGGCTGGGGGCCGACTCGGCCATGCGTGAAGTGGAGATTCATTTCGCCTTGTTCATCCAGCGCCTGCCGAGCGTCCTCGAGCTGCGCTGGCATGACGGCGAGCCGTTCGCGGATGCATCCACCCGGGCGTGGATCGCCGCCCAGGTCATGCCTCGCCTGGACACATCGAGCGTTGCGCCCCGGGCGGAGGCCGTCGACTCCTCGGCGCCTTGGGAGCGCGCTCTGGAAGAAGCCCAGCTCATCGTGGCCTCGGACGGCCTCAAGGCTGCCGTCCGGTTTTTCAAACAGGAAATGCACACCATCGACGGCGAGCGCGCGCGTTTCCTTTGGCGGTTCGCGATGGCTCGCTTGTGCTTTTCGGCCAAGAAATACGAGCTCGCCAAAGTCCAGCTCGAGGCGCTTGACCAGACGCTGCAAGACACGACTTTGCATGCGTGGGAGCCCGATCTCGCATTGCAGGTACTGCACCTGTTGCATCGCTGCTGCGAGTTGTTGCCACAGAACCACCTCGTGCGCGAGCGCAAGGATGAAACCTACCGCAGGTTGTGTCACCTCGACCTGGAGCGGGTCATTGAACAGGCCTGCGGGTCCCCATTGTAAGGAAGGAAAATCATGGCCAAAGAAGGCTCTGTCGCGCCAAAGGAACGTATCAATGTCACCTTCAAGCCCGCTACAGGCGGTGCTCAGGAAGAGATTGAGCTGCCGCTCAAGTTGATGGCGATTGGTGACTACATCCATCGCAAGGACGAACGCAAGGTCGAAGACCGCAAGCCAATCAGCATCGACAAAATGACCTTCGATGAAGTGTTGGCCAAGCAGGAATTGAGCCTGGTCCTCAGCGTGCCGAACCGCCTCCTGGATGAGAGCGACACTGAGGAGCTGGCCGTGCAACTGCGCTTGAACACGATGAAGGATTTCAATCCCGCGAGCCTGGTGGAGCAAGTTCCCCAGCTCAAAAAGTTGATGGAGCTGCGTGAAGCGCTGGTCGCGCTCAAAGGGCCCTTAGGCAACGCACCGGCGTTTCGCAAAGCCATCGAAAGCGTACTCGCCGATACCCAATCGCGCGATCGCATATTGGATGAGCTGGGCCTGACTCCTTCAGCCCCAGGCGTTTGATCTCTTAGCCAAGGAAAGCCGACACATGAATCCCATTACAGCGCCGCAGCACAGCCAGGAAAATGGCGAGCACAGCATTCTTGAAAGCATCATCGCCCAAACGCGCCTGACGCCAGAGGACGATGCCTACGACATTGCCAAGCGCGGTGTGTCGGCCTTCATCGAAGAGCTTCTCAAGCCCCAGAACAGCGGTGAGCCCGTCAAGAAGGCCATGGTTGATCGCATGATCGCCCAGATCGACGCCAAGCTCAGTCTTCAGGTCGACGAAATCCTCCACCATGCCGATTTCCAGGCGCTGGAATCGGCGTGGCGTGGCTTGCAGTCGCTCGTGGACCGCACCGACTTTCGCGAGAACATCAAGATCGAGATGCTCAATATCTCCAAGAGCGACTTGCTGGATGATTTCGAAGACTCGCCAGAGATCATGCAGTCGGGCCTGTACAAGCATATCTACACGGCTGAATACGGCCAGTTCGGCGGGCAGCCGGTTGGCGCGATCGTCGGCAACTACTTTTTTTCGCCAAGCTCACCCGATGTGAAGCTGATGCAATATGTGTCCAGCGTCGCTTGCATGTCCCATGCGCCGTTCGTTGCGGCGGCCGGCCCGGAATTCTTTGGCTTGGAAAGCTTCGCCGGGCTGCCGGACCTCAAAGACTTGAGGGATCACTTCGAAGGCCCGCAATTCGCCAAGTGGCAGAGCTTTCGTCAATCCGAAGACGCTCGCTACATCGGCCTGACCGTGCCCCGCTTCCTGTTGCGTACCCCTTATGACCCGCAGGAAAACCCGGTCAGGTCGTTCGTCTACAGGGAAACGGTTGCCAACAGCCACGAGCACTATTTGTGGGGTAACACGGCGTTCGCATTCGGCACGAGGCTCACCGACAGCTTTGCCAGATTTCGCTGGTGCCCGAACATCGTCGGTCCGCAAAGCGGTGGCGCAGTTGACGATCTGCCGTTGCACCATTTTGAAAGCATGGGCGAAATCGAAACCAAGATTCCCACGGAAGTGCTGGTTTCCGACCGCCGCGAATATGAACTGGCCGAGGAAGGCTTCATTTCGCTGACCATGCGCAAAGGCAGTGATAACGCCGCGTTCTTTTCCGCCAGTTCCGTGCAGAAGCCGAAGTTCTTTGGCATCAGTGCCGAAGGCAGGGCGGCCGAGTTGAACTACAAGCTCGGCACGCAGCTGCCGTACATGATGATCGTCAATCGCCTGGCCCATTACCTGAAAGTGCTCCAGCGCGAGCAACTCGGCTCGTGGAAAGAGCGCACCGACCTGGAGCTTGAGCTGAACAAGTGGATCCGCCAGTACGTTGCCGACCAGGAAAACCCGAGCGCTGAAGTCCGTGGTCGCAGGCCGTTGCGTGCTGCCCAGGTGCTTGTCACCGATGTGGAAGGTGAACCGGGCTGGTATCGCGTCAGCTTGAACGTGCGCCCGCACTTCAAATACATGGGGGCTGACTTCACCTTGTCGTTGGTTGGCAAGCTGGACAAGGCGTGAGCGGAACCTGACCGATGACTGGATATGGCAGCCTCTTCGAACGCCTGAATGGCGATTGCGACATTCGTGCAGGCATGAGCCGGGAGGCTTGTGCAGTGGCGTCCGTGGCTGCCCATTTGTCGAAGATGCTCAGCACTCGTGCGGGGAGTGTGCAGGTCGCGCCCGACTACGGATTGCCCGACCTCAACGACATGAGCCTGAGCTTGCACGATGCTCGTCATCAGGCCTGTCGTGCCATCCAGGCAAGCATCGAGGCTTACGAGCCACGCTTGAGCCATGTCCGTGTCACGGCGGTGTCGACTTACGCTGACCCGCTTCGCCTGTCGTTGCGCATCGATGCGCTGCTGATCATGGAAGGGCTCAAGCGGCCGGTGAATTTTTCCGCGGGTTTGGACGGTAGCGGACAACTCACGGTCAGCCAAGGATAGGTGCCATGTCGTTCAACCACTACTACCAGAGTGAGCTGACTGCGCTTCGCCAGTCGGGCCGGCGTTTCGCCGAGCGCAACCCTGCCTTGGCGCCTTACCTCGCACAGGCCGGGCGGGACCCGGATGTGGAGCGATTGCTGGAAGGGGTCGCGTTCTTGACCGGTCGTCTTCGCCAGAAGCTCGATGACCAATTGCCGGAGTTGAGTCATTCACTGATGCAACTGCTGTGGCCGAACTACATGCGGCCGTTGCCGGCGTTCAGCATTTTGCAGTTCGATCCGCTTCGGCGGTCGGGGCCTGCTTTGCGCGTTGAGCGTGACACGCCGGTCGAGAGCAAGCCGATCCAAGGGGTGCGTTGTCGTTTTCGCACGTGCTACCCGACCGAGGTGCTGGCACTTGATCTGACAGGGGTCAGTCACTCGGTAAAAGGCAACGGCTCCGTGCTGGGCCTGCGCCTGCAGATGCATTGCGAGGGCAATCTGGGTGAGTTGCAGCTGGGCAGCCTGCGCCTGCACCTGGCCGGTGAGCGATACATCAGCCAGACCCTTTACCTCAATCTGCTACGCAACCTTGAGCATATCGAACTGGTCCTCCTGGACGGCGACGGGCAGCCCGTGAGCGCCACGGACGGGCTGCCAGTGATAGTCAGGATCCCAGCCAATCGTGTTCAGCCCGTGGGGTTTGCAGAAGAGCACGCATTGGTCCCATATCCCCTGAATACCTTTCGCGGCTACCGCTATCTGCAAGAGTATTTCGCGTTCCAGGAAAAATTCCTGTTTGTCGACGTCAACGGCTTGGACGTCGTCAACGGGTTGCCGCAAGCGCTGCTGGAACAGGCGCGCGGGTTGGACCTTCGCTTCGATATTGGCAACACCGGTACCCAGCGGATACGGCCAACACTGGATAACGTGAAGCTTTACTGCACGCCTCTCGTCAATCTGTTCAAGCACGATGCCCAGCCGATTCGCCTGGACGGCAAGCAGGAGGATTATCTGCTGTTGCCGGCCCAATATACCCCCGAGCACTGCGGTGTGTTTTCGGTTGAAAGCGTCACCGGGTGGAGCCCAGGCGGGTTGGGGTACCGAGCCTATGTGCCGTTCGAATCATTCGAACACGACGCCAGTTTCGATGTGCCCGGCAACCGCTCCTATTACAGCATTCGCCACCGCCCGTCGCTCCTCCATGGCGGTCTTGATACGTGCTTGAGTTTCGATGTGCGGCACAACCCGGCCCATGAAACCCTTTCGATCGAGCTGATGTGCACCAACCAGAACCTGCCCCGCCAGCTCAAGCCAGGCGATATCAACCAGCCGGGTGAAAAAAGCCCTGAGTCGCTCGGTTTCCGCAATATCGGGGCGGTCACCCAGAGCTTCGCGCCTCCCCTGGAGCGCGATTTTCTGTGGAAACTCATCAGCAACATGTCGCTCAACTACCTGTCGCTGGCGGACGTCAACGCGCTGAAGGTGATACTCGAAACCTACGATTTTCCCCGCTACTACGACGAGCATTCGGAGAACGTCAGCAAGCGCCTGCTGGAGGGGCTCAAGTCGATCAAGCATCAGCCTGTCGATCGGCTCCATCGCGGTTTACCGGTCAGAGGCCTGTGTACAGAGCTGACGATCGACCCGCAGGGATACATCGGCGAGGGCGACATGTTTGTCTTTGCATCGGTCCTCAATGAGTTTTTCGCGCTTTATGCCAGCCTCAATTCGTATCACGAGTTGCGGGTCAACAGCACACAGGGAGAGGTGTACCGATGGACACCCCGCATGGGCCAGCAGCCGCTTCTATAAGCGCGCTGACACGAGGCATACGTGAATATTCATTGTTTCAGGCGGTGTTGCTGGTGATCGATCGGCTGCGCGAAGCCCATCCTCACCTGGATGACGAGGAACTGTATGACCACTTGGAGTTCCAGGCCAACCCGAGCCTGGGCTTCCCGGCCAGCGATATCGAATACGTCGAATTCTTTGAAGAACATGGACAACTGCGGGCGCGTCTGTGCCTGAATCTGATCAGCCTGGTGGGCGCCGGTTCGCCTTTGCCGGCGTTCTATGCTGAGCAGGTGTCGAGAGAGGGCGACGACAACCCGACTCGCCCGTTTCTCGACGTGTTCAATGATCGCCTCCAGCGCCTGATGTTGCCAATCTGGCGCAAGTACCGTTATCGGGCGAGCTTCCGAAATGGCGCCCAGGATCGGTTTTCCGAGCAGTTGTTCGCGCTTGTCGGCCTCAGGGGCGAGGCCATTCGCAGGGACACCCAATTGAACTGGAAGCGCTTGCTGCCTTACCTGGGGCTGCTAAGCCTTCGCGCCCATTCAGCGGCCTTGATCGAAGCGGTGCTGCGTTACTACTTCAAGCACGCCGAGTTGAACCTGGAGCAGTGCATCGAGCGGCGAGTGGACATCCTCGACGAGCAGCGCAACCGCTTGGGAAGGGTCAACAGCCGGCTTAGCGAAGAGCTGGTGTTGGGCGAGCGTATCCGCGATCGCAGCGGCAAATTCCGCATTCATATCCTGGCGCTGGACTGGCAACGCTTTCATGAATTCCTGCCGATCGGTGTCGCTTACCAGCCGTTGTGCGCGTTGGTGCGATTTACCCTGCGCGACCCCCTTGAATACGACATCCGCCTGGTCTTGCGGCGGGACGAAATACGTGAATTGCGCATCGGCGAACGGAACACCTGCCGATTGGGATGGGCCAGTTGGCTGGGGCTCGAGCGAGCCACTGGCGTAGTGACGCTCGGCAGTAGAATTCATCAGGAAGCGACGAAATGATTAACGTAGACCTTCAGCAACTCATTCAGGCGCTGGACGCTGATACCCGCCGCGACCTGGAGCGCTCGGCCGAGCGATGCGTGGCTCGGGGCGCAAGCAAGGTCCTGGTGGAAGATCTGTTGCAGAGCTTGCTGGAGCGAGGACAAGGTTTGCTTGGGCGGGCCTTGCAGGACGCCGGGATAAGCGCGAGCGAGCTGGACGCAACTCTGCAGCCGCGTGCGGAACACGGCGCTTCGCGTAACCCGGTCTTCGCGCCGGAATTGATCCGATGGCTTCAGGATGGATTGCTGATGGCCCATCTCGAACTGGGCCAAAGCGACGTGACTGAAGCGGCGCTGATCCTGGCGTTGTTGCGCAACCCAGATCGCCATGCGGGAACTCGTTACCAGTCCTCGCTCGCCCGGTTGAACATCGATCGGCTGAAAGCGTTCGCCTTGTCACAGCAGGCTCAACAGGAGACTGCGCACGGCACTGCTCAAGGCGATTCGCTTCTGGGGCGCTTCACCCACAACCTGAC
>NZ_JAOSHO010000129.1 GCF_025917275.1 Pseudomonas agronomica
GTGGGAGCGAGCTTGCTCGCGATAGCGGTTTACCTGACACGTTGATGTCGGATGTGCCGCCGTCATCGCGAGCAAGCTCGCTCCCACAGGACCGGGCCTGTCCCTGGGCTTTAATCCGGCCCATGAAAAAGCCCGCAGCGACGGCGGGCTTTTTCAGCAAGCAAGGGCAGATACTCAGATAGGGCGGCTGCCGTACTTGTTGTCAGGCTTCTTGGGCGGATCAGCGACCACGTTGGCCTCCACTTCCTGCACCTTTCCGCCCCGGGCCAGGAATTCCTCCATGGCCTTGGCGAGCGCATCACGCTCCTTGTTCTTGGCCTCTACGCTCGGCAACTCGTCAACCGATACCGCTGCCTTGGCCTTGCCTTTGGCAGTCGGGACCGGAACATCGGCACCGTCGTCGTCAGCGACGTCTTCAGCCGCCGCCTCCAGGCCTTCTTCGGCCTCGTCTTCATCACCTACTTCGAGGTCGTCGTTTTCCAGATCATCGTCGCTCATGTTCTACCTCATGACTTGCGAAAAGCAGATTAGTTATAGCCCAGCTTCGCCATCTGTCGAAGGCTGCCAGAAAAAATTCAACATCCGCCGGCAATCAGCGGTCATGCCCCTTCACCGTGCAAGGTGGCGAGGACTTTACGAGCACCGCCATGATCACGGTGTTCGCCCAAATAGACACCTTGCCAGGTACCCAATGCCAACCGCCCCGCCGTTACCGGAAGGCTGAGTTGACACCCCAGCACACTGGCCTTGAAGTGCGCCGGGAGGTCGTCCAGGCCTTCGTCGTTGTGCTCATAGTCGGCGGTTCCTTGTGGGATCAGCCGATTGAAAAATCGTTCGAAGTCTCGACGTACCGCCGGATCGGCGTTCTCGTTGATGGTCAACGAGGCCGAGGTGTGCTGCAGCCACAGATGCAACAGACCGACACGACAGGCCTTGAGTTCAGGCAAGCCGGCGAGCAACTCGTCTGTCACCAGATGAAAGCCCCGGGGCCTTGCCCGCAGGGTTATCAACGTCTGCTGCCACATACAGATCTCCGCACGTTCGGCGCGCATTCTAGCGCGCTCTGGGAAAAAACAAAGGGCCTAATATTCTTGCCCCCATGTAAGCCTTTGGCGGTAGAAAAACCCATGTCGCATACACAACAAAAGGCGTCGGAAAAACCAGCACGCCCTGTGAGCAATGACAAATTCCAGACAAAAAAATGCCCGGCGAACCGGGCATTTTTTTATGCGCTGCTTACAGGTTGTAACCGCGCTCGTTGTGCTGGGCCAGGTCCAGGCCCACGGCTTCTTCTTCCTCGGAGACGCGCAGACCCATGACGGCGTCCAGTACCTTGAGGATGATGAAGGTGACGATCGCGGTGTAGACCACGGTGAAAGCCACGCCCTTGAATTGAATCCACACTTGCGCGCCGATATCGGTCACGGTGCCGAAGCCACCCAGGGCCGGAGCGGCGAACACGCCGGTCAGGATCGCACCGAGGATACCGCCGATACCGTGCACGCCGAAGGCGTCCAGGGAGTCGTCATAGCCGAGCTTGCGCTTGAGGGTGGTGGCGCAGAAGAAGCACACCACGCCCGCCGCCAGGCCGATGACCAGGGCGCCCATCGGGCCCACAGTGCCGGCCGCCGGGGTGATTGCAACCAGGCCTGCCACCACGCCCGAGGCAATGCCCAGTGCGCTTGGCTTGCCATGGGTGATCCACTCGGCAAACATCCAGCCCAGCGCCGCTGCTGCGGTAGCGATCTGGGTGACCAGCATCGCCATGCCGGCGGTGCCGTTGGCGGCAACGGCGGAACCGGCGTTGAAGCCGAACCAGCCGACCCACAGCATGGCCGCGCCCATCAGGGTGTAACCCAGGTTATGCGGCGCCATTGGCGTGGTCGGGAAGCCCTTGCGCTTGCCCAATACCAGGCAAGCCACCAGGCCTGCGATACCGGCGTTGATGTGCACCACGGTGCCGCCAGCGAAGTCCAGCACGCCCCAGTCCCACAGCAGGCCGCCGTTACCGGACCAGACCATGTGCGCAATCGGCGCATACACCAGGGTGAACCACACGCCCATGAAGATCAGCATGGCGGAGAACTTCATCCGCTCGGCAAACGCACCGACGATCAGGGCCGGGGTGATGATGGCGAACGTCATCTGGAAGGTGATGAACACCGCCTCAGGGAACAGCGCCGCCGGGCCGGTCAGGCTCGCTGGCGTGACGCCGGCCAGGAACGCTTTGCCCAGGCCACCAATGAAGGAATTGAAGTTGACGACGCCCTGCTCCATGCCGGTGGTGTCGAACGCGATGCTGTAGCCATAGATGACCCACAGGACGCTGATCAGACCGGTAATGGCAAAGCACTGCATCATCACGGAAAGAAGGTTTTTCGACCGGACCATGCCACCGTAGAACAGGGCGAGGCCGGGAATGGTCATGAACAGTACAAGAATCGTGGCCGTCAGCATCCAGGCGGTGTCGCCGGAGTTCAGGACGGGGGCTGCCGCTTCTTCTGCCATGGCCAGGCCAGGCATTGCGAAGGACAACAGGGCTCCTAGCCCTGCGAATTTACGCAGAGTCATATTGTTTTCTCCTGGGGCGTTGGGTTTGGCGGCTTAGATGGCGTCGGTATCGGTTTCGCCGGTACGGATGCGGATAGCCTGTTCCAGATTGACCACAAAGATCTTCCCGTCACCGATCTTGCCGGTGTTGGCGGCCTTGGTGATTGCCTCGATCACCCGGTCAAGATCCTTGTCGTCAATGGCGACGTCGATCTTCACCTTGGGCAGGAAATCGACCACGTATTCCGCGCCGCGATACAGCTCGGTGTGACCCTTCTGCCGACCGAAGCCTTTGACCTCAGTAACGGTAATGCCCTGCACGCCGATCTCGGACAACGACTCGCGCACGTCGTCCAACTTGAACGGCTTGATGATGGCAGTGACTAGCTTCATGAAACTTTCTCCCGAATTGGTGGACTTGCCCCAGGAAAACAAACCCGACTCAAGTCTAAGCGCAGTGCCTGGCTTTGTAACGCGTCGTCGGCCCAAGTTGCCCGACAGGTGCCAGTTAACCGATCCTGACGAAACTCCCCGTTTCGCCTGCTGCACTGCATTCGTCACAGCGACTGCATCAGTGCATGGGTCATCAGCCTCTAAGCAGAAACCTTGCCATCTGTGTCCAACCCTCCTGATTTCAACCCCTTACCCGCTGCATGCGGCGGTGTCGGGCCACGAAGCGCAACGATACGCACAACAACGGTGCGACAGCGCCCGGCCCCGTGCGCGAAAAGCGTGCATCCCTGCCTGGCGAATTGACTATAGACACTGCGTGATACACTGCCTGCCATTGTTTTCCAGGACACCTGCCATGCTTGCGCCCAAAGACCTCCTCGACGCCCTGAGCGGCCACGCCTCCCGCCTGTTGAGTGGCGACACGCCGCTGCCAAAAAGCGAAATCGAAAGCCAGTTCAAGGCCTTGCTGCAAAGCGGCTTCAGCAAGCTGGACCTGGTCAGCCGGGAGGAATTCGACAGCCAGATGGTCGTCCTGGCCCGGACTCGGGCCAGGTTGGAAAGCCTGGAGGCGAAAGTGGCCGAGCTGGAAGAACGTCTGGCCTCGACGCCGCAATAAACGACCTCAGCCTTGGGCGACCTTTTGCGATTGTCCGGTGACCGGCGTGATCGGCAATTCCAGGGTGAAAAGCGCCCCCTTGCCCTCCCCCGCGCTGCGCACCGTCAGGTCGCCGCCCATCTCATGGGCAGCCAGAATGCAGCTGTGCAGACCAAAACCATGACCGTCGGCACGCGTCGTGAAGCCATGCTCGAACACCCGGGCAAGGTTGTCCTCGGCAATGCCTTCGCCGTTGTCCTCCACCTCGATTCGCACACGGGCGTCGTCAACCGCCTTCAGGCGTAACGTGATGTGCGGCGACCGATCCGTGACCGGGACAAGCGCCTGCTTGGCGTTGTTTATCAGGTTGACCAGAATCTGCAGGACCTTGTGCTTGTCCAGCGGCATCATCGGCACATCGTCAAGTTCCTGGACCAGCGTCACTTTGTGCCGCACCAGGGACACCCCGCTGATGCGCACCACATCCTCCACCAGTTCACGCAACATGCCCGGTTCCAGCACGCTGGAATTACCGGCGTAGGATTGCTGGGTCGCGACGATGTCCTTGATGTGGTCGATCCTTCGGGTCAGCTGCGCCAGCTCGGCGATCATGGCCTGCTGTTCGATGGCCAGCGCCTCGGCCAACTTGCCGAGATAGTCCGGCAGCGCGCGGCCTTTCGGGTCGCTGCTGATGAAGTCGCCCAGGTCATCGGGATGTTCCTTCATCAACTGGACGACCTTGGCGACTCCCGGCCCCTTGGAAGAATGGACTTTGTCATACAGGACCTGGGCGGAGACATTGACGCTATTGAGCACGTTACCCACGTTGTGCAGCACATTGGTTGCGATTTCCGCCATGCCGGCCCGGCGCGCCGTCGTGACCAGTTCGGCCTGCGCCTCGCGCAACTCGTCGTTGACCCGGGCCAACTGCTGCGGACTGGGGATCTTCAAGGCGGCGGGCACCAGCCGGATCAACAGGATCGCGGTAATCACCGAAGCGATGGCGGTGATCACCTTCACCAGCGCCGACAGCCAGTAGTAAGGCTGCCAAATGGTCAGGATTTCCATGACATGGCTGGTGCCGCAGGCCAGGATGAACACACCGAAAGCCGCCAGCATCCAGTCGAAAGGGACGTCCTTGCGCTTGTTGATGAAGTAGATGAGCGTAAACGGAATGGAGATATAGCTCAGGGTGATCAAGCCATCGGCGATCACGTTGGTCCACAACAGATCCGGCCGCCACAGGTAGCAATGCCCGTGGGGCATGAAGCGCTTGTCGGTCAACAACGCCAACAGATCGTCCATGGGTCACATCCTCTCTGTGCGTTGATCCCGCCCGGTGCCGATCAGACAAATCCAGCTTAGCAGAGGCCTCGCCCGGGCCACGCTCATCCCGGGATGGGGCCGGCGCCTCGGTAATATCCTGCGAAGATTTCCCCTTCGAATGGCCGCTCATGGGCTGGTTTCCCCGACTAGTCTTCAGGAGCCGCAGGACGCGGCACCCTATTCGTCTCAAGGACCGCTTCATGTCGCTCGCCATTGTCCACAGCCGCGCCCAGGTGGGGGTGGAGGCTCCCGCCGTTACCGTTGAAGTTCATCTGGCCAATGGCTTGCCGTCGTTGACGATGGTCGGCCTTCCAGAGGCAGCAGTGAAGGAAAGCAAGGACCGGGTGCGCAGCGCGATCATCAATTCGGGTCTCAATTTTCCGGCACGACGCATCACCCTTAACCTGGCACCGGCGGACCTGCCCAAGGACGGCGGGCGGTTCGACCTGGCGATTGCCCTCGGCATCCTGTCCGCCAGCGTGCAGGTGCCAACGCTGATGCTGGACGACGTGGAGTGCCTCGGCGAGTTGGCTTTATCCGGCGCCGTGCGGCCGGTACGCGGCGTTCTGCCGGCAGCACTGGCGGCACGCGCGGCCGGGCGGATGCTGGTGGTGCCGCGAGCGAATGCCGAGGAAGCCTGCCTGGCATCGGGGCTGAAAGTGATTGCCGTGGATCATCTGCTCGAGGCGGTGGCGCATTTCAACGGCCACACACCCGTCGAGCCCTTTGTTTCCAACGGGCTGCTCTCGGCCAGCAGGCCGTACCCCGATCTCAGCGAAGTCCAAGGGCAGGCAGGTGCCAAGCGCGCGCTACTGATTGCGGCAGCGGGCGCTCATAACCTGTTGTTCAGCGGCCCACCGGGCACCGGCAAGACCCTGCTGGCGAGCCGTTTGCCAGGGCTGTTGCCGCCACTGGCCGAAAGCGAGGCCCTGGAGGTCGCAGCCATCCAGTCGGTGGCCAGTTGCGTGCCGTTGAGCCATTGGCCGCAACGTCCGTTTCGCCAGCCACATCACTCGGCTTCCGGCCCGGCGCTGGTGGGCGGCGGATCCAAGCCCCAACCGGGGGAAATCACCCTCGCCCACCATGGCGTCCTGTTCCTGGATGAGCTGCCGGAGTTCGACCGCAAGGTGCTGGAAGTGCTGAGGGAACCGCTGGAGTCCGGTCACATCGTGATCTCCCGAGCCCGGGACCGCGTGCGCTTTCCGGCGCGCTTCCAGTTGGTGGCGGCGATGAATCCCTGTCCCTGTGGATACCTCGGCGAGCCCAGCGGCCGTTGCTCCTGCACGCCCGACATGGTGCAGCGTTACCGCAATAAACTGTCCGGCCCCTTGCTTGATCGCATCGACCTGCACCTGACCGTTGCGCGGGAGGCGACGGCGCTGAATCCAAAAGGCGAGCCCGGTGGCGACACGGCCACCGCGGCCGAGCGGGTGGCCGAAGCCCGGGAGCGCCAGCAAATACGCCAGGGTTGTGCCAACGCGTTCCTGGACCTGCCGGGCTTGCGCCAGCATTGCAAACTGTCCACCGCCGACGAAGCCTGGCTGGAGACTGCCTGTGAACGACTGACCCTGTCGCTGCGCGCCGCCCATCGCCTGCTCAAGGTCGCCCGGACCCTGGCCGACCTTGAGCACGTGCAGCGGATCAGCCGGGAACACCTGGCCGAAGCGCTGCAATATCGGCCGACCACGGCGTGAAACAGTTATGGTTTGTTCAGGTCCACCAACGGCGTATCCCGCACTTCGGTTTTGCGATCGCCCTGGATGTCGTCGATGCGCTTGAGGGCCTTGTCCACCGCCGCCTTGTCCGCCAACAGGCTGTAGTGGATCTGGAACTGCTTGTGCTCTTTCGGGGCGATGGTCGGCACCAGCCCCAGCGGGCGCTGATAGTGGCGGTTGTAGGAAAAGCTGGTGCCCGGCTCAAGCCCGGTCACGTAGCCCTGGCCTTGGGTATCGGTGTTTTTCCACAGGGAAAACACCGGGAGCGTGGCCGTGTTGAAGCCCACCGAGACGCCAAGGCTGCCGGCCTTGTTGTGCAGCACCGTCAACGTGTCGCCCTTGGCATCGCCGTAAGGCACGACGTTGTAGACGGTTTCGTCGTAATCCTTGGTGGGGGCTCGATAGGTCGTCCAATCGTTCAGGTCGCCCTTGGCCTTGTCATTGAATGGCGAGACTTGCTTGACCGGCGCTGCGAAACGCGCGCCCTGTTCCAGGAAGGGGGTGCTGAAATTACTGTGGTAGAGCGCCTGGTACTCCTTCGGGTAATCGCCGTTGTTGGTCAGCGTGTCGTTGAGGGCGAAGGTCACGCTGCCAGGCTCGGTGACCAGTTCGGTCTGGACCGAGAAATCGACTTTCTTGAACGCCTGCTCCTTCAACTCGCCTCGCAGGGTGATGGCGTAGGGTGGTTTTTCATCGATGTGCAGGGTGACCTTATTGGCTGGAATATTGGCAGCGCGACCATGCAGCGTCAGCAGTTCGCCGTTGTCCATGCCCGGGTGGCCAACCCATTCGTAGCCACAGCGCGTGACGAGTTCATTGAAACCTTCCAGCCAGCCCAGGCCGCCGCGGCCGTTGAGTTCGATGAAGGCTGGATTGACCACTTCCCTGACTGGCGAATCCCAACCCATGCGCACATTGCCGACAGAAGCCTGCAGCACGTTCATGCCTCGGGTCGGGACGACCGAGAGCTTCAGGGAGCCGTTGTCGATGTCGATGATGCTGACGCCTTCCTGCCGACCGCCGTGCAGGGTGCGCATCGTCACGGAGAACGGCTTGCCGGTTTTCACGCCGAGTTGTTCGCTGGTGATTTTCCAGGGCTGGGCAGCCTTGTCGGTGTCGAGCAAGACGTAGTCCCAGGCCATCGCATGGGAGGCAGCGCCCAGGGCGCCAAGGGTAACGAGGAGTTTGAACGGAGTCATGGACGTGACCTTTTATTGGAGTTGTGCGGTTTTTATAGACTTGAAGAAACGTTTCAGCAAGCTTAAAAACAGCAATACCCTTAAAAAGGCACGGCCCCACGATCGACAGCTTTTGTCGGAGCGCTTGCTCGCGATAGCGGTGGGTTAGATTGATGATGTTGGCCGGGCAGCCGTCATCGCGAGCAAGCTCGCTCCCACAGTTTGATATCGGGTAATGCGAAATCCCGGGCCACCCTCAACTCCTGTGGGAGCGAGCTTGCTCGCGATGGCGGTGGGTCAGATTGAGATGATGTTGGCTGGGCTGCCCCAATCGCGAGCAAGCTCGCTCCCACAGGGAATCCCTGGGAGCGGACTTGCGACAGGACGCTTCAGCGGAACCGATCAACCTCTTTGCGCAGGTCCTGCGCCAGTGTTTCCAGTTCCTTGGCGGTGATCGCCAGGTTCGAAACCACTTCCCGTTGCTCGCTGTTGGCCATGGCAATGCTTTGCAGGTTGCTGCTGAGCAACGTCGCGGTGCTGCTCTGCTCCTGGGTGGCGGTGGTGATCGCCGCGAATTGCTGGCCGGCGGAGCGGCTTTGCTCATCGATACGCGCCAGGGCCGAGGCGACGTTGGCGTTGCGCGACAGGCCTTCCTGCATCAACAGGTTGCCTTGCTCCATGGTGCTGATGGCGTTGCCGGTTTCCTGCTGGATGCTCTGGATCATCCCTGAAATTTCATCGGTCGCCTGCCGAGTGCGGGAGGCCAGGCTGCGCACTTCATCAGCCACCACGGCGAAACCACGGCCCTGCTCACCCGCGCGGGCGGCTTCGATGGCGGCGTTCAGCGCCAGCAGGTTGGTTTGCTCGGCGATGGAAGTAATGACGCCAACGATGCCGCCGATTTCCTGGGAACGCTGGCCCAGGGTGTTGATGACCGTGGCCGTGCTGTTCAACGCGCCAGCTATCTGCTCCAGCGACGATGAAGCCTCGTCCATCGACGTGCGACCGATCTTGGTTTGCTGGGCGTTTTCCTGGGCCAGGCGCTGGGTATTGCCCATGTTGTCGGCAATGTCCAAGGACGTGGCGCTGAACTCTTCAACCGCGCCCGCCATGCTGGTGATTTCACCGGACTGCTGCTCCATCCCCTCATACGCGCCGCTGGACAAGCCCGACAGCGCCTGGGCACGGCTATTGACCTCCTGAGAGGCTTTGCGGATGTGCTCGACCATGGTCGACAAGGCCTGGCTCATCTGGTTGAAGGCACGGGCCAGTTGGCCGATTTCATCATGGCTCGACACGTTCAGGCGCACGCTCAAGTCGCCGGCGCCCAGCGCTTCGGCCTGGCGCACCAGATCCCCGAGCGGCGCCAGTTTGCTGCGCAACAACCACATCGCCGAGCCGACCGCCAACAACATCGCCAGCAGGCTGCCAATTGCCAGTTGCGTGCCGACGCTCCAGGTCACGGCACGAATCTCGGCTTTCGGCATGCTCGCCACGACCGCCCACGGCCCACCTTCAAACGGCACGGCAACGCTGTAGAAATCTTCTGCGGTGTCTTCCCAGAACGCACCTTTGCCTGGTTTCTTGACCAGGTCGGTGATGGTCGCGGTGGCCTTGTCCAGCGCCTGCACGCCCGCTGGCGGCACCAGCCATTTGTTTTGCTCGTCCAGCAACGCCAAGGAGCCGGTCTGGCCGATACGGAAGCGCTTGAGGTTTTCGAACTGGGCGTTCTGCGCATCGGTGTAGTCGAAGCCTACGTACAACACGGCGATGATCTTGCCGCCGCTGTCGCGCACAGGCGTGTACTGGGACATGTAGTAGCGTCCGAACAGCAAGGCGCGGCCGATGTAGCTCTGGCCCGCCATGACCGGGCCATAAGCGGGGCCGGCGCGGTCAAGCACGGTGCCGATCGCGCGGGTGCCGTCCTGTTTGGTCAACGAGGTGCTGACGCGGATGAAGTCGTCGCCACTGCGCACGAACACCGTGGCCACCCCGGCGGTCATCGTCTTGAAGTCGTCCACTTCCTTGAAGTTGTTGTTCAACACTTCGCCGCCCAGGCTCAAGCCTGGCGTCTGCGCGCCCGCCACCGCCACGGGTTGGTCCGCATGCACGCTCAAGCCCGCGCTGAAGCGCTTTTCGAACAGACCGGCCAACCGCTGCGTGCTCTCGCGCAAGGTGCTGTGGAACGTGTTGAGCTGGTCGGCCATCAGGCGCGCTTCGCTGGCCAGGTGCTCTTCACGGGTGGACAGGTTGGCAGCGTCCAGCGAACGCAAGGCGAAGACGGTACTGCCGGAAATCACGACCGCCAATATCACGGCGAGGGCAAGGCCCAGCTGTGAGGCGATCCGGGCACGGGGTTGAGACATGACGGCTCCTGGCCGAGAGACCGGATCATCCTGATCACGTCGCACGCTCGGCATCTTATTCGTTAAGGTATGAATTGGCCCTTTCTGAACGAAGGTTCTATGTCCACGGATTCGGCAGCAAACCCCAATACTTGAGCGATCTGGAAGGATTAATGCCAAGGAACTGGCGCCAAGGCTTCAACGATTCAGCCCAGGCGCTCCACGTCGGGTAGCTGCATGGCCTTGACCTCGCCCTGGAGAAAATCGCTGAGCCGACGCAAGCGTTCGCCGCCCGGCCGGGTTTTCGGCCAGACCAGGTAATAATGCTCGCCGCTGGCGACCGCCGTCGGCCACGGCAGGCTCAAGCGCCCCTGGGCGACGTCCTCGGCCACCATCAGCAGGTCGCCCATGGACACGCCATAACCACGGGCCGCCGCGATCATCCCCAGCTCCAACGTGTCGAAGACCTGGCCGCCTTTGAGCGAGACCTTGTCGGCCAGGCCCATGCGCTGCAACCAATTGCGCCAGTCCCGACGATCCGGCGTGGGGTGCAGCAGCTCGGCGCTGGCCAGCCGCACCGCGTCCCAAGGCTGGTCGCTCACCAGGTTCGGTGCGCCTACCGGGATCAATTCCTCGGGGAACAACAAACTGGCCTCCCAGTCCGCCGGAAAGTGCCCGTTACCCAACAGTACCGCACAGTCGAAGGGCTCGACGTTGAAATCCACTGAGTCGATGTCCATCCAGGCGCTGGTCAATTGCACCTCGTTGCCAGGCTGCAGATGCCGGAAACGACTCAGCCGTGCCAACAGCCAGCGCATGGTCAGGGTCGAAGGCGCCTTCATGCGCAGGATGCCGTCGTCACCGTGCAACGTATGACAAGCCCGTTCAAGGGCCATGAAGCCTTCCCGCACACCCGGCAATAGCAGGCGTGCCGCTTCGGTCAACTGCAGGTTGCGGCCGCTGCGCTGGAACAACCGGCAGGCGAAATGATCTTCCAGCGTGCGAATGTGTCGGCTCACCGCACTCTGGGTAATCGACAGCTCTTCGGCGGCCCGAGTAAACGAGCTGTATCGCGCCGCCGCTTCGAATGCCCGCAACGCATAAAGAGGAGGGAGACGACGAGACATTGGGAAAGCTCCTATAGCGATTCTGGAACCCTATCAGAAGATCGTTCCAGCATGAGTTTTAATCATGCCAGCAATCGGATTTATCCTTTTGTGCAAACGACGGCGAGCGCCGAGAATCAACGCTTTACTGCCTTGTTGAACATGGAGCGTGATGATCATGCAGCATCCAGCGCGTACCGAACTCTGGGCCATCCTGCGGCTGGCGGGGCCGTTGATAGCTTCGCAGTTGGCGCACATGCTGATGGTCCTTACCGACACCGTGATGATGGCGCGGCTGAGCCCCGAAGCCCTCGCCGGCGGTGGGCTCGGTGCCGCGACTTATTCATTCGTCTCGATTTTCTGCATCGGCGTGATTGCGGCGGTGGGCACCCTGGTCGCGATCCGCCAGGGCGCGGGCGACATCGAAGGCGCCACCCGGCTGACCCAGGCCGGTTTGTGGTTGGCCTGGCTGATGGCGCTGATGGCAGGCCTGCTGTTGTGGAACCTCAAGCCGGTGCTGCTGATGTTCGGCCAGACCGAAACCAATGTGCTGTCTGCCGGGCAATTCTTGTTGGCGCTGCCATTCGCCCTGCCCGGCTACCTCAGTTTCATGGCCCTGCGCGGTTTCACCAGCGCGATTGGCCGGGCCACGCCGGTCATGGTGATCAGCCTCGGCGGCACGGTGGCCAACTTCCTGCTCAACTACGCGCTCATTACCGGCATGTTCGGCTTGCCGAAACTCGGCTTGATGGGGATCGGCCTGGTGACGGCCATCGTCGCCAACAGCATGGCCCTGGCGCTGGCGTGGCACATCCACCGGCACC
>NZ_JAOSHO010000013.1 GCF_025917275.1 Pseudomonas agronomica
AGCAAGCTCCCTCGCCACAATGGCTAAGTCAGACCACTTCCAGCCGAATCTTGTGCTGGCTCAACAACTGCGCCAGGGCTGGCACCGGTTGCTGGTCGGTCACCAGGCAATCGATCAGGCTGATCGGGCCCAGGCGAACCATGGCGTTGCGCCCGAATTTACTGGAGTCCGCCGCCAGCAGCACTTGCCGGGCGTTGGCGATGATGGCTTGGGACACTCGCACTTCCTGATAATCGAAATCCAGCAGGCTGCCGTCTTCATCGATTCCGCTGATGCCCACCAGGGCGAAGTCGACCTTGAACTGGTTGATGAAATCGACGGAGGCCTGGCCCACCACGCCGCCGTCGCGTCGTACGTTGCCGCCGGCGATCAGGACTTCGAAGTCGTCCTTGGCGCTGAGGATCGATGCCACGTGCAGGTTGTTGGTGATGACTTTCAGATGGTTGTGATTGAGCAGCGCCCGGGCGATGGATTCGGTGGTCGTGCCGATGTTGATGAACAACGAGGCGTGGTCGGGAATCTGTGCAGCGATGGCCTCGGCGATGCGTTGTTTCTCATCGCGCATCTGATCGGCGCGCATGGCGTAGGCGGTGTTTTCCACGCTTGAATCGTAGGCGGCGCCGCCGTGGTAGCGGCGCAGCAGGTTCACTTCCGCCAGTTGATTGATGTCGCGGCGGATGGTCTGTGGGGTAACGACAAATAACTGCGCCATTTCCTCGATGCTGACATAGCCGCGTTCGCGGACAAGCTCGAGGATTTGTTGCTGGCGGGGAGGCAGATTCATGGGGCTTCCTTTGGGCTGCCATACAAAATTTGCCCATGATGCCGCAGGAATGCCCTCCCGACCAGTTTCAGAATTTTATCGGGCCTTATTCAGCGTCTTCGTGGGGCTCCCAATCGCGGGTGCGGCTGACGGCTTTTTTCCAGCCCGCGTAGAGTTTTTCCTTCGCGTGTTCATCCAGCTGCGGTTCGAATTCGCGCTCGATGACCGCTTTGCCACGCAACTCTTCCAGGCTGCCCCAGAAACCGCATGCCAGGCCGGCCAGGTACGCCGCGCCAAGGGCCGTGGTTTCGCGCATCTTCGGGCGTTCGACGTGGGTGCCGAGGATATCGGCCTGGAACTGCATCAAGAAATTGTTGGCCACCGCGCCGCCGTCCACGCGCAGGGATTTGAGGCGCTCGCCGGCGTCTTGCTGCATGGCGTCAAGCAAGTCGCGGGTCTGGTAGGCGATGGATTCCAGGGTGGCGCGAATGATGTGATCGACTCGCACGCCACGGGTCAGGCCGAACAGTGCGCCGCGGGCGTAGGGGTCCCAATACGGTGCGCCCAGGCCGGTAAAGGCCGGCACCAGGTAGACGCCGTTGCTGTCCTTGACCTTGTTGGCGAAGTATTCGGTGTCGAGGGCATCGTTGATGATTTTCAGCTCATCGCGAAGCCATTGCACGGTGGAGCCACCGTTGAACACCGCGCCCTCCAAGGCGTACGCCACTTCGCCGCGAGGGCCGCAGGCGATGGTGGTAAGCATGCCGTGGTTGGATTTGACGGCCTTGTTGCCGGTGTTCATCAACAAGAAGCAGCCGGTGCCGTAGGTGTTTTTCGCCTGGCCCGGCTCCACGCACATCTGGCCGAAGAGGGCGGCCTGCTGGTCGCCGGCAATGCCGCCGATGGCGATGCCACTTTTGGTACGACCGTAGATCTCGGAGGAGGATTTGACTTGCGGCAGCATCTCCCGAGGGATGTTGAGGATGTCGAGCATCTTCGCATCCCACTCCAGCGTGTGGATGTTGAAGAGCATGGTGCGCGAGGCGTTGGTGTAGTCGGTGACATGGACCTTGCCGCCAGTGAATTTCCAGATCAGCCAGCTATCCACTGTGCCAAACAGCAGTTCGCCGTTGCGCGCGCGCTCACGGCTGCCCTCGACGTGGTCGAGGATCCATTTGAGCTTGGTGCCGGAGAAATACGGATCGGTGACCAGGCCGGTGGCTTCGCTGATGTATTGCTCGTGGCCGTCACGCTTGAGTTGCTGGCAGATCTCGGTGCTGCGTCGGCATTGCCAGACGATAGCGTTGTAGATCGGGCGCCCGGTGTTCTTGTCCCAGACCACAGTGGTTTCGCGCTGGTTGGTGATGCCGATGGCGGCGACCTGGTCGTGATGCAGGCCGGCCTGGGCCAATGCCTCCACCATGACGGCGCTCTGGGTGGCGAAGATCTCCATCGGATCATGTTCGACCCAGCCTGGCTGCGGATAGTGCTGGACGAATTCCCGTTGGGCGGTGCCGACCACGTTGGCGTCACGGTCGAAAATAATCGCCCGTGAGCTGGTCGTGCCCTGATCGAGGGCAATGATGTAGTTCTTATTCTCAATGTCGGTCATGTCGATTGCCTTGGGACGTAAATAAGGGATGGAGCCATGGCGCGCGTTGTGAGGGGCAGCGGCGCGCGCCCTTTGTTTCAAGACGTTCTGGGTTTGCCGTCGATGGCAGATCCTGCATCCTTTCCCGTAGCCAAGGGGCTTGGCAAGTGGCGCGCGATCAAGCCGCGGTACGCGGCGGCGCCCAGGCATGCCCCGACAATCGGCGCAAAGATCGGCACCAGGAAATACGGAATGTCGCGTCCGCCAGTGAGGGAAATTTCACCCCACCCTGCAAGGAAAGTCATCAGCTTAGGACCAAAGTCTCGCGCCGGGTTCATCGCGAAGCCTGTCAAGGGCCCCATCGAGCTGCCTATCACGGCGATCAACAGGCCGATCAGCAGGGGCGCCAGCGGCCCGCGAGGCAAGCCATTGTTGTCATCGGTGAGGGACATGATCACGCCCATCAGGATAGCGGTGATGATCATTTCGACCAGAAAGGCCTGGCCGATGGACAGTGCCGAATGAGGATAGGTGGAGAACACTGAAGCCAGCTCGAGGCTCGCTTCTGTGCCACGGACCATATGACGAGACTGTTCGAAATCGAAGAACAGATTGCTGTACAGCGTATAGACCAGCAGCGCGCCGCAAAAAGCGCCGGCCACTTGGCAAATGATATAGAAGGGCAGTTTACGTTTTTCGAAGTCAGTGAAGAGGCTCAGGGCGATGCTGACGGCGGGGTTCAGGTGCGCGCCGGAGATGCCTGCGCTGAGGTAGATCGCCATGCTGACACCAACGCCCCAGATGATACTGATCTCCCATAGGCCGAAGCTGGCACCCGCGACCTTGAGCGCCGCAACGCATCCGGTGCCGAAAAAAATCAGCAAGGCCGTCCCCAGGAATTCGGCCAGGCATTGGCTGGAAAGGGGCGGTTGTTCTAAAGCAGTAGCCATTCAAACCTCAATTCTTTTTCTTGTCTTGCGCTACCGATAAAGCCTGGTTGCGCGTTCTTCGCCAAAGGCCCGGATGTTCACCCTGGCCCCGGAGTGTTTCTTGAGACACGTGTTTCTGCTTTCAGTTTCGAAAAAATATAGACAAGAAACGCTGCTGTCAAAGGTCGAAAGTGAACCATTGGTCACATTTGGATTATTCGTGATGTGAATGATTCTCGGCATGCTGGGCGTCTTGATAATGAACGCAATGTGCTCAAAGCCTTTTGCCCGCTGATCGCATAGAATTTTGCCATTCGTTTCCCTGTAAGGAATGGTCATGACCCCTGCGTTGGATCTGCTTAAGAAAGTGCGCGCCGAACATCGCATTCATAGCTACGAACACGACCCCAAGGCTGCGTCTTATGGCTTGGAGGCGGCGGAAAAGCTAGGACTGGACCCGGCGCAGGTGTTCAAGACCTTGCTGGCGGCCAGTGAAAAAGGTGAGCTGCTGGTGGCCGTGGTGCCGGTGGCGGGAAGCCTGGATCTGAAAGCACTGGCCCATGCTGCCGGGGTGAAAAAAGTCGAGATGGCCGATCCGTCCGCCGCCCAGCGTTCCACCGGTTATTTACTGGGGGGCATCAGTCCGTTGGGACAGAAAAAGCGTCTACGCACGTTTATCGACAGTTCCGCGCAGCCTCTCACCCACATGTTTGTCAGCGCGGGGAGGCGTGGTCTGGAAGTTGAATTGGCGCCTGCGGTATTGGCGGAGCATACCGGGGCGAAGTTTGCTGATATTGGGCGTGCCTGAACGACGCTTCGTAGCAGCCGCGCCATCGAGCGGGAGCGGCCGTCACACAATGGAGGGAGTCTTCAAGGCTGAAAGAATGTCGGATTTGTTATGCGCTGTAGGGCGAAAATTCTACGGATCTGTCACTGGATAAACGGTGGCGTGGCCAGTCATGCTCGCGCATCAATAAAAAAGGAGAAGTGCCATGCAGCTTGCGTTTCATCAGGTCGATGCGTTCAGTGACCGGCCTTTCGGCGGCAACCCTGCGATGGTCTATCGGCTCGATGCCTGGCTCGCCGATGACCTGATGCAGAAAATAGCCGCTGAACACAACCTGGCCGAGACCGCTTTCCTGGTACGAGAGAACCAGCAATGGCACATCCGTTGGTTTACCCCCACCACTGAAGTCCCTTTGTGTGGTCATGCCACGCTGGCCAGCGCCTACGTATTGTTCGAGATATATAAAGAAGCTTCGCAGCGACTGGATTTCATCTGCAAATCCGGCGCCCTGAGCGTGACCCGCGAAGGCGATCGGCTGTGGCTGGATTTCCCGGCCATCGTGCCCGTTGAATTGGGCGCGTCACTGGCGGTCCAGAATGCCTTGGGCGTCGAGGCGGTGGACGTGCTGAGCTCGAACGAACTGTTCGTGGTGTTGGAATCGGAACAGGCTGTCCTTGAATGCAAGCCGGACATGGCGGCCCTGGCGAAACTGCCGTGGCCGGGCGCGATCGTTACCGCACCGGGAAGCAAGCACGATTTTGTCTCGCGCTATTTTGCTCCGGCGATTGGCATCAACGAGGACCCGGTGACCGGGTCGACCCATTGCAGCCTCATCCCTTATTGGTCCAAGCGTCTGAGCAAGCTGGGGCTGACGGCTTATCAATGCTCGGCCAGGGGCGGGGCGTTGTTTTGCCGGTTGGAAGGCGAGCGAGTGAAGATCGGTGGCCATGCGACCTTGGTGGCCAGCGGGACGTTGTCGCTGGGCTAATGCTCGATACATCTGGTAGGAGCTGCCGAGCGAAGCGAGGCTGCGATCTTTTCCAGGCTCACTGAATCAAACAGAAGATCAAAAGAGCGCAGCCTTCGGCAGCTCCTACACAGTGCTGAACCGCCGCACACCGCTTTCCATCGGCGGCAAGTGTGCCGCCGTGCTACCCGATGCCTGGAACAGCACCAAGTGCTCGGCCGCCACGCGAATACCCACAGTGGCGCCGACCAGATGGTCGGCATGGCTCGGGAAAATCGATTCCAGTTGTGCGCCCGTCGGCAATTGCAGCCGATACAGGGTTGAAGCGCCTTGGAATGTCTTGCCGACGATGGTCGCCGTCAGGGGACTGTCCGGCGCGTAGACGATGTCGTCAGGGCGCAGCAACACGTCCACGGCGCAACCAACCGGCCAGGTGTAGGCCCGGTTGCCGCGCAGCACGCCCAATTCGGTCTGCACCGATTCCGGGCTATCCAGTTGCCCCCGGATGAAGTAACCCTGTCCGATGAAGCTGGCGACATAGGCCGTCAGCGGTTCGTGATACAGGTTGTAAGGCGTGTCCCACTGCTCCAGCCGACCTTCCCGGAACACCCCGACATGATCACTCACGGCAAACGCCTCTTCCTGATCATGGGTGACCAGGATCGCACTGGTGCCCCGGGCCTTGAGAATGTCCCGGACCTCATGACTGAGCTTGCGTCGCAGCTCGCCGTCCAGATTGGAGAAGGGTTCGTCGAGCAGTAACAATTGCGGTTCGGGCGCCAATGCCCGGGCGAGTGCGACGCGTTGTTGCTGGCCTCCGGAGAGTTCATGGGGGAAGCGTTTCCCCAGGTTCTTCAGGTTGACCAGTTCCAGCAGTTCGTCGACCACGCGGTCCTTTTCGGGGTGCTTGCGGATACCAAACGCCAGGTTCTCGGCGACGCTCAAATGCGGGAACAGCGCGTAATCCTGGAACACCATGCCGATGCGGCGTTTTTCCGGCGCCAGGGTGAAGCCGGCCCGGGAGATGGTTTCCCCGGCCAACTGGATCTCACCTTCGTGTACCGGCTCGAACCCGGCGATGGCCCGCAAGGTCGTGGTCTTGCCGCATCCGGACGAGCCGAGCAGGCAACCGATGTCGCCCGCATTGAGGTGCAGGTTGAGGTTTTGTACGACCCGCTGGTCCTGGTAGCCGCAGGCCAGGTTTTGCAGGTTCAGCAGCAACGAATGGCTCATGCGTGGTGGTACGCCGGCTCGACCAGGAACTCCAGCAGGGCTTTCTGCGCGTGGAGACGGTTTTCCGCCTGGTCCCAGGCCACGGAGCGCGGGTCGTCCAGCAAGTCGAGGCTGATCTCTTCGCCACGGTGGGCCGGCAGGCAATGCATGAACAGTACCTCGGCGTCCGCCAGGTCGAGCAGGGCGCGATTGACCTGGAAGGGCGCGAACAACTTCAAGCGTTTGGCGGTTTCTTCTTCCTGGCCCATGGAAGTCCAGACATCGGTGCTCACCAGGTGCGCACCGGCGACGGCCTGTTTCGGGTCGCGCAGGATGGTCACCCGGTCACCGGCCTTGGCAACGAATTCCGGATTGGGCTCGTAGCCTTCAGGGCAGGCGATACGCAACTGGAAGTCGAATTGAATCGCGGCTTCTATATAGCTGTTGCACATGTTGTTGCCATCGCCGATCCACGCCACGGTCTTGCCTTGGATCGAGCCGCGATGCTCAAGGAACGTCTGCATGTCGGCCAGCAATTGGCAAGGATGCAAATCATCGGACAGGCCATTGATCACCGGCACACGGGAGTGGGCGGCGAACTGAGTCAACGTGCTGTGGGCAAAGGTACGGATCATCATGGCGTCGAGCATGCTCGACATGACGATGGCGCAATCGCTGATCGGCTCGCCACGGCCCAATTGGGTGTCGCGGGGCGAGAGGAAGATCGCCTGGCCACCGAGCTGGATCATGCCGGCTTCAAATGAAATGCGCGTGCGGGTCGATGACTTCTCGAAAATCATCCCCAGCACTCGGTTTTTCAAGGGCTCGAACAGTACGCCGCGCTTACGCAGGTCCTTGAGCTCCACGCCTCGACGGATGACGCCGAGCAACTCTTCGGGCGTGAAATCCGTCAGGGAGAGAAAGTGCCTTGCGCTCATGATTGACTACCTTTTTGTAACTGACCGCAGATGCTCAAAGCCTTGTTTAACGAAAAAACGGGCGAGACCTGCGGCAAAAGCCGCACGGGGCGACGAAATAGGGGAAGGCGCGATCTTATAAGGAAATGTCGCGTCTTACCAATAGGGCTACGGTTTTATGGGATTTCAGCGAAGCCATCACAGAGTTGCGATGGCATGGTCGAGGCCGGTTTCCTGACAGCAGCGGACCATTTGTACACTGGCGTCGAGTCGCTTGGCAATCAAGCCGGGCGGGTGGCTGTCTTTCGGGCAAGTGATTGCGGTGGCCTGTGTCTGGCGCGCCTGTCTGTTGTCGGACGTGAAATATTTCCTAATGCGGGGGGCTGGGTTATAAATGAATCCCGAGATGCAGGAGCCCCGAAATGGATTTGAAAGAGCAACAACTGATGGAATTGTTGGGGCTGACGGCACGCTCCCTGACGCACCTCACCGCTTCGGTGACGTCCATGTCATTCGAATTGTTGCGCAGTGACGACGAAGTCACCAAGGCCGCCGGCCGGCGAATGATTGACCGCATGGCCACCATCAGCGGTGGCCTCGATGAACATTGGCGACTGATCGGCGAATTGACCGGGGTGCCCATGGCCCAAGAGCAGGTGGAGACCATCGAGGAAATCCAGTTGTTGGCGCCGCCGCCGGAACAGCCCTGACGCCGCTTCATCGGCGGGCCTGATGCCCGGCGATTCACGGGACGAACGTCGCTGGCGCTGTCGAGGATCACGGGCCATAGTTTTGCTCCCGCGGCCGAAAATGCCCGCCACGAATAAAACAGAGACTGGCCATGACCAAGACTCTTCACCACCGTGCGTGCCACCTGTGCGAGGCCATCTGCGGCCTGACCCTCGAAACCACTGAAACCGAAGGCCAGGGCCTGGCGATCACCTCGATCAAGGGCGATCCGCTGGACAGTTTCAGCCGTGGCCACATTTGTCCCAAGGCAGTGGCGCTGCAGGACATCCAGAACGATCCGGACCGCTTGCGCCAGCCCATGCGTCGGGTCGGCGGCGAATGGCAGCCGATTGCCTGGGACGAAGCCTTCACGTTGGTGGCTGAGCGTCTCGCGAGCATTCAAGAACGTCACGGCCAGAACGCGGTGGCGGTCTACCAGGGCAACCCCAGCGTGCACAATTATGGGCTGATGACCCACAGCAACTATTTCCTGGGCTTGCTGAAGACGCGCAGTCGCTTTTCGGCGACTTCGGTGGATCAGTTGCCCCATCACCTGACCAGCCACCTGATGTACGGGCATGGTTTGCTCCTGCCTATCCCGGACATCGACCACACTGACTTCATGTTGATCCTGGGCGGCAACCCGCTGGCTTCCAACGGCAGCATCATGACCGTACCCGACGTGGAGAAGCGTTTGAAGGCGATCCAGGCCCGTGGCGGCCAGGTCGTGGTGGTTGATCCTCGGCGCAGCGAGACAGCAGCCATCGCCAACCAGCACCTCTTTGTACGTCCCGGTGGCGACGCCGCGCTGCTGTTTGGCTTGCTCAACACGCTGTTCAGCGAAGGCCTGACCCGCGACAGCCACTTGCCGGTGGATGGCCTCGACGAAGTGCGCCAGGCCGTTGCAACCTTTACCGCCGAGACGATGAGCCCTCTCTGTGCTGTTCCGGCCGCGCAGATCCGTCAGTTGGCCCGCGATTTCGCCGCCGCGCCGTCGGCCGTGTGTTACGGGCGGATGGGGGTTTCAACCCAGGCTTTCGGCACGCTGTGCCATTGGCTGATCCAGCTGATCAACCTGGTCACTGGCAACCTCGACCGGGTGGGTGGGGCGCTGTGCACCGAGCCGGCGGTTGACCTGGTGGCGACCACCTCGGGCGGCCATTTCAATCGCTGGCAAAGCCGGGTGTCCGGGCGCCCCGAATACGCCGGCGAGCTGCCCGTATCGACCCTGGCCGAAGAAATGCTCACCGAGGGCGAAGGACAGATCCGCGCGTTGGTGACCGTAGCCGGCAATCCGGTTTTGTCCACGCCCAACGGGCGGCAACTCGAACAGGCATTGGATGGGCTTGAGTTCATGGTCAGTGTCGACCTGTACATCAACGAGACCACGCGCTACGCCGACTTGATCCTGCCATCGACTTCGGCGCTGGAAAACGATCATTACGACACCACCTTCAATCTGTTCGCGGTGCGCAACGTCACTCGTTTCAACCGGGCGATCCTGCCCAAGCCCGAAGGGGCATTGCACGATTGGGAGATCTTCGTTGGCCTGGCAAAAGCCTTTGCTGCCCGGACCGGCAAGGAACTCAAGCCGACCATGCCGCCAGCGCAGATGATCGATTTCGGCCTGCGGGCGGGTGCGTACGGGGATGCATCGCCGCACAAATTATCCCTGGCGACGCTGTTCGATCATCCCCACGGCATCGATCTCGGTGCGCTCAAGCCCAACCTGGCTCCCCGGTTGAAAACCGAAAACGGCCGGGTGCAGGCGGCGCCAGCGGTGATCCTCGCCGACCTGGCACGTTTTGCCGCGTTGCCGCCGCCAGCGTCCGACGAGCTATTGATGATTGGTCGTCGTCATGTGCGCAGCAACAATTCCTGGATGCATAATTTTCATCGGCTGGTGAAAGGCAAGCCGCGCCACCAGTTGCTGATGCACCCGGACGATCTCGCCAGCCGAGGCCTTGTCGATGGGCAGCGGGTTAAGGTCAGTTCTCGCGTAGGCGCGATCGAAGTGGAAGTGCAGGGCAGCCAGGACATGATGAAAGGTGTGGTGAGCTTGCCACACGGGTGGGGCCATGCCCGTCCGGGTGTGCAGATGACCATCGCCAGCGGGCAGCCCGGTTCCAGCGCCAACGACCTGACGGATGACGGTCAGCTTGATGAATTGTCCGGCAATGCGGCGCTCAACGGGGTTCCGGTGAAAGTCGCAGCTGCGTAAAATTGTCCCTGGGGCGGACCGAGCAGGGTGCTCGGCTTTCCGTTACAATGCGCCACCGTGTCGACATCTGTAGTCGCAAAGTTCAAGCCGAGGTGCTCCGTGGATATCATCGAAACGATCAAAGACCAGATTGCCAACAACACCATCCTGCTTTACATGAAAGGCTCGCCGAATGCCCCCCAGTGCGGCTTCTCGGCCAAGGCTGCCCAGGCGGTGATGGCGTGTGGCGAGAAGTTCGCCTACGTGGATATCCTGCAGAACCCGGAAATCCGCGCCAACCTGCCAAAGTACGCCAACTGGCCAACCTTCCCACAGCTGTGGGTGGGTGGTGAGCTGATCGGTGGTAGCGACATCATGACCGAGATGGCGGCTGATGGTTCTCTGCAGACCACGATCAAGGCGGCTGTAGAAGCAGCAGCGGCGAACAAGTCCGAAGCTTGATTCATGAGGTTCTGTTCACTACACCGGTTGTGGTGAACATGAACCCTTGTGGGAGCGAGCTTGCTCGCGATAGCGGTGGATCAGGCAAAAAAATACTGACTGACCTACCGCTATCGCGAGCAAGCTCGCTCCCACAATGGATTTCAGTGGTTTGAAATCCAGGCAATAAAAAGCCCCGCACCTCGAAAGAGGGCGGGGCTTTTTAGTGGCTTGCTTGCGGGGAAGCTTATTCTTCGCCCATCTGCGACTGCAGGTAGTTCTCAAGACCCACTTTGTCGATCAGGCCCAGTTGGGTTTCCAGCCAGTCGATGTGTTCTTCTTCCGATTCGAGAATATCTTCGAGCAGTTCGCGGCTGCCGAAGTCACCGACGCTTTCGCAATGGGCGATGGCGGCTTTGAGGTCGGCGTGGCCAGTGCGTTCGATACGCAGGTCGCACTCAAGCATTTCGCGGGTATGTTCACCGATGTGCAGCTTGCCCAGGTCCTGGACGTTTGGCAGGCCTTCGAGGAACAGGATGCGCTTGATCAGTTTGTCCGCGTGTTTCATCTCGTCGATGGATTCGTGATATTCGTGTTTGCCCAGCTTGTTCAGGCCCCAATCTTCGTACATGCGCGCATGCAGGAAGTATTGATTGATCGCGACCAGCTCATTGGCGAGGATCTTGTTGAGATGCTGGATGACTGTGATGTCGCCTTTCATGGTAACGGCCTGCCCTGTAATAGCTGTCTATGGGGCGAGTTTGAGCCGCGTATTTATCAGTGTCAAACCTAAGTTATTGAATAATAAATGAAAATTAATCGGAATAAGAATGTTTGTGTTCCGCGTCTTGGCGCTAAGCATTTGATTTACAGGCATAAAAAAACCGGACATTGAGTCCGGTTCTTCAAAAAGCTGGATTTATGCGGCAGTAAATTCTACCGGATAAGGGATCGAGGCCTGGGCGGTCTGTACTTTGGCGAGGGTTTCACGCACCACTTCCTTGGCGAGGCAGGCGCATTTACCGCATTGGCTGGCTACGCCGGTGGCCTGGCGGACTTCGCGATAGCTGCAGCAACCTTCATAGATCGCTTCGCGGATTTGCCCGTCGGTGACGCCAGTGCAGAGGCATACATACATAAGTGAGAACCGTCGCTGGTTGTGACTCAATTGAGACGGATCTTAATGTTAACGAGAATGATTGTCAAAGTGGTTTCTGGAACTCTTTCACCACCTTGGCGTTGGACTGACGAACGGTTTTGAGGTGCAGAGGCAAACAGGCGCCTCGAATTTCGCTGTTGTCGAAAAACCGTTGAGGACAGCGCAAAAGCCCGGTGTATGATGGTCGGTCCTTGCGAAGCGGGTTCGTGTCACAGGGCTGTCGCCTGGAGGTGGCAGGCTGGCGCGGACCCTGTTTTCACGTTACTACACCAGGAGATATCCAATGAGCGTACTCGTAGGCAAACAAGCCCCTGACTTCACCGTTCCGGCCGTCCTCGGCAACGGCGAAATCGTCGACAGCTTCACCCTGTCCTCGGCCATCAAAGGCAAATACGGCCTGGTGTTCTTTTACCCGCTGGACTTCACCTTCGTCTGCCCGTCCGAGCTGATCGCCCTGGATCACCGCATGGATGACTTCAAGGCGCGCAACGTTGAAGTGGTCGCTGTTTCGATCGACTCGCACTTCACCCACAACGCCTGGCGCAACACTGCTATCAACGCCGGCGGTATCGGCCCGGTCAAATACACCATGGCTGCCGACATGAAGCATGAAATCGCCAAGGCCTACGACGTGGAGTCCGAAGGCGGCGTGGCCTTCCGTGGCGCGTTCCTGATCGATGACAAAGGCGTGGTCCGTTCGCAGATCATCAACGACCTGCCGCTGGGCCGTAACATGGAAGAGCTGATCCGTCTGGTCGACGCCCTGCAATTCCACGAAGAGCACGGCGAAGTCTGCCCGGCCAACTGGAAAAAAGGCGACAAGGGCATGACTGCATCGCCTGAAGGCGTAGCCGCATACCTGGGTGAGCACAGCGACAAGCTGTAAGCGCAACCGCGGCATAAAAAAACCGGCCCTCGATGGGCCGGTTTTTTTATGGGTGCTGTAGGAGCTGTCGAGTGTAACGAGGCTGCGATCTTTCCTTAGCCAGTTGAATCCTGGGTGAAGCCCAAGATCAAAAGATCGCAGCCTGCGGCAGCTCCTACAGGGCAGTCCCGCCTCGCTTAGTCGTCGAAATCCTGCCAGCCACCCATCTCCTTCCACCGATTGACGATGCCGCAGAACAGCTCGGCAGTCTTTTCGGTGTCGTAGCGGGCCGAGTGGGCTTCGCGGCCATCGAAATCGATGTCGGCTGCCTGGCAGGCCTTGGCCAATACCGTCTGGCCGTATGCCAAGCCTGCGAGGGTCGCCGTATCGAAGCTGGAGAACGGGTGAAACGGATTGCGCTTCATGTCCAGGCGCGCAACGGCCGCGTTGAGGAAACCCAGGTCGAAGCTGCTGTTATGGCCGACCAGGATCGCACGCTTGCAGCCGTTGGCTTTCAGCGCCTTGCGCACGCCACGGAAGATGTCGGTCAAGGCGGTTTCTTCGCTGACCGCCATGCGCAACGGATGATCGAGCTTGATCCCGGTGAACTCCAGGGCGGCTGCTTCAACGTTGGCGCCTTCGAACGGTTCGACCCGGAAGAAATAGGTGTGGTCGGGGAAGACAAAGCCTTTCTCATCCATGCCAATGGTCGTCGCGGCGATTTCCAGCAGCGCATCGGTGGCTGAGTTGAAACCACCGGTTTCTACGTCGACCACAACCGGCAGATAACCCCGGAAGCGGGCAGCCATGGGGTGGCGAGGGCCGCCCGAGCCGCCATTGCCGTCCAGTTCGTCGTCGAAATGATCTTCACTCACGCGTTTTCCTCCAGCAGGCGCCAGCGCAGTTTTTCACCGGCGCGCAGCGGGATGACAGTCTGCTCGCCAAACGGCAGGCTGGCAGGGGCGGTCCACTCGTCGCGGACCAGGGTAATACGATCGGTGTTCACCGGCAGCCCATAGAAGCGTGGGCCGTGCAGGCTGGCGAAGCCTTCGAGCTTGTCCAGGGCGCTGCGCTGCTCGAACGCCTCGGCGTACATCTCGATGGCGGCGTAGGCGGTGTAGCAGCCGGCGCAACCGCAGGCCGCCTCCTTGGCGTGACGGGCGTGGGGCGCCGAGTCCGTGCCGAGGAAAAACTTGGCGCTGCCGCTGGTGGCCGCGTCCAGCAAGGCTTCCTGATGGGTGTTGCGCTTGAGGATCGGCAGGCAATAGAAGTGTGGCCGGATCCCGCCCACCAACATGTGGTTGCGGTTGTACAACAGGTGATGGGCGGTGATGGTTGCGCCAACGTTGGCCGGGGCCTCGTTGACGAACTGCACGGCATCGCCCGTGGTGATGTGCTCGAACACAACCTTGAGGGTCGGGAAACGCTCGACGACGCGGCGCATGTGCTCGTCGATGAAGATTTTCTCGCGGTCGAACACATCGACATCGCCCCGGGTCACTTCGCCGTGGATCAACAACGGCATGCCGACTTCGGCCATCGCCTCCAGCGCCGGGAAGATCTTGTCGATGCTGGTGACACCGGAATCGGAATTGGTTGTCGCGCCAGCCGGGTATAGCTTGGCGGCATGGACAAAACCGCTGGCCTTGGCCTCGCGTATTTCTTCGGGCTGAGTGCGGTCGGTGAGGTAAAGCACCATCAGCGGTTCGAAGCGGCTGCCGGCTGGGCGCGCGGCCAGGATGCGCTGGCGATAGCCATCGGCTTCGGCGGCGTTGCGCACGGGCGGAACCAGGTTGGGCATGATGATGGCGCGGCCAAAAGTGCGCGCGACATCGGCGACGGTATGGGTCAACACAGCACCATCGCGAAGATGAATATGCCAGTCGTCGGGACGCAGCAGGGTCAGGCGGTCGGACATGGGGGGCTTCCAGGCGGGTAAATCTCCGGGGAATGCTACCGGAAAAGACCGATCCGGGCACCCGCTATCAAGTTTTGCCGCAAGTTACCGATAGCCCCTTCAGGTGTGCCACGATTTTGTGCCGTGTCTCGGCCAAGCGGCATGCCCCGCGTTTTCGATTTCCGTATAAAAAGCCAGTGGAGCCTCCCGTGCGCCAGCGTTATCTAGCCTTGCTCAGTGTGTTTGCCAGCCTTCCCGCGATGGCGCTCACTTTCCAGACCCGTCTGGAGAGCATTGAGTGGACGGTCGAAGGCGACAAGTTCGAGTGCCGGCTGAGCCAGCCGATCACCGATTTTGGCAGCGGAGAATTCGTGCGCAAGGCGGGCGAACAGGCTACGTTCCGGCTCAAGACCTATAACCCGATGCTCGGTGGCGGCTCCGCGACGTTATTGGCGGCTGCGGCGCCGTGGCAGCCGGGACGGGGCGATATCAACCTGGGCTCGGTCAGGATCGGCAGTGGCGATGTGTTGTTCAATAGCTCCCAAATACAGGCGGGCCGTCTGATCAGCGGGCTTATGGAAGGACGCAGCCCGGTGATTCGACGCAATACCGAGGACGGGCGCGTATCGGAAGTCCGGCTGCTGCCTGTGCGCTTCAACAAGGCGTTCAACGATTATCAAGGCTGTGTAGCAAAACTGTTGCCGAAGAACTTCGAACAGATCAAGCAAACCCAGATCGGCTTTCCCGGCGAGGGGATTGAGCTCGACGCCCAGGCCAAGGCGCAGTTGCAGGTCATGCTCGACTTCATCAAGGCCGACCCGAGCGTCAATCATGTTGAGCTCGATGGCCATTCCGACAACAGCGGCAATCGTTTGACCAACCGTGAACTGTCGCGCCGTCGTGCGCTGGCGGTCATGGACTTCTTCAAGGCCAACGGTTTTGAAGAGTCCCAATTCACCGTGCGCTTCCATGGCGAGCGCTATCCGCTGGTTCCCAATACCAACGCAACCAATCGGGCCAAGAATCGCCGTGTAGTCGTACAGCTGGAACGTGTAGCGGCCACACAGGCCCCGGCTCCTCAGCCGGCAACACCCGCGACAGCGCCAGCGGCCCCTGCCGTGGCGCCCGCTGCTGCGCCGGGCAAGGCACCGACGCCGGTTGCTCCGGCCAAAGCTGCCACGCCTGCCGCGGCGACTGCACGCACTTCCTGATCCCGTCCTGATCGTCGCCCAATCGACATAATCTGTCGCTTCGTCGTCATAAGCTGTCGCGCCTCTGTAAATTATCCGCGCTGGACGTTAGACTTCCCGGCTTTCCGTACAACCCGTGGAGTGATGGCATGGCGGACGTAAACAAGGTCGTTCTGGCGTATTCCGGCGGCCTGGACACTTCGGTGATCCTCAAGTGGCTGCAGGACACTTATAACTGCGAAGTGGTGACCTTCACCGCGGACCTGGGGCAGGGCGAAGAAGTCGAGCCTGCACGCGCCAAGGCCCAGGCCATGGGCGTCAAAGAAATCTACATCGATGACCTGCGCGAAGAGTTCGTCCGTGACTTCGTGTTCCCGATGTTCCGCGCCAACACCGTTTACGAAGGCGAGTACCTGCTGGGTACGTCCATCGCCCGTCCGCTGATTGCCAAGCGCCTGATCGAAATCGCCAACGAAACCGGCGCCGACGCCATTTCCCATGGCGCCACCGGTAAAGGTAACGACCAGGTGCGTTTCGAACTGGGTGCCTATGCGCTCAAGCCCGGCGTGAAAGTCATCGCTCCGTGGCGCGAGTGGGACCTGCTGTCCCGTGAAAAACTCATGGACTACGCCGAGAAGCATGCGATTCCGATCGAGCGCCACGGCAAGAAGAAATCCCCGTACTCGATGGACGCCAACCTGTTGCACATCTCCTATGAAGGCGGCGTGCTGGAAGACACCTGGACCGAGCACGAAGAAGACATGTGGCGTTGGACCGTCTCTCCCGAGAAGGCGCCCGACACCCCGCAGTACCTGGAACTGACCTATCGCAACGGTGACATCGTCGCGCTCGACGGCGTGGAAATGAGCCCGGCCACCGTGCTCGCCACCCTGAATCGTATCGGCGGCGAACACGGCATCGGTCGCCTGGACATCGTCGAGAACCGTTATGTCGGCATGAAGTCCCGTGGCTGCTACGAAACCCCAGGCGGCACCATCATGCTGCGCGCTCACCGGGCGATCGAATCGATCACCCTGGATCGCGAAGTGGCTCACTTGAAGGACGAGTTGATGCCCAAGTACGCCAGCCTGATCTACACCGGCTACTGGTGGAGCCCGGAGCGTCTGATGCTGCAACAGATGATCGATGCCTCCCAGGTCAACGTGAACGGTGTCGTGCGCCTGAAGCTGTACAAGGGCAACGTGATCGTGACCGGGCGCAAGTCCGACGATTCGCTGTTCGATGCCAACATCGCGACCTTCGAAGAAGACGGTGGCGCCTACAACCAGGCCGACGCGGCTGGTTTCATCAAGCTCAACGCCCTGCGCATGCGTATCGCGGCGAACAAGGGTCGCAAGCTGTTCTGATCCGGTTCAATAGAAAACGGCCTGCCATGAGCAGGCCGTTTTTTTATCTTTCGTCTGTCGAACAGGCTCACGGCTTTCTTCTTCGACGAAGACGCATCAAACGACTTTGGTTTTTCCTTCCTCGACTTAACACATGCCCGCGTCGCCCGGTTGAGCCGTTCGTGGTTTTTTTTACGTGTTTGCTTTTATGGAGGTCCGAAGGTGCGTACAGAGAACGGTAATTAAAATTGAGCGTGAGAAAAAACAGCAGCGACAGATAAAAGGGAAAGCCGATCAGAAACCAGATATAGCATTCACGATCTTCATCATCCAGGAATGGCAGGGATATCGCCGCAGAGGTTTCGGATAATGTTGCAAGTATGGCGATCAGCGTCATGGGGTTGGTAATGGTTCTTTGAGTCTTGTTCATGATGAATGCTCATGGGTAATTCATGCTCGATGATTGAAGTTTTAATCGAATGGATTTCGACGTGTTGGCTCAATGCAAAATAGACTGGCTAAAGGCGATCAAGTCCTTTGATTCGAGAATATCCAGCGCTTCTTTTTATACAGAAACTGATTTTGATTGAGTAAAATTTTTACCGTTTGTCTGTAAATAAATCAGTTACTTTTTATGAAGATGTTTGTCGGCGTGAATTGAAATGTGTTTTGTTCCCCAAGAAAAGTCGCGTCATTCATAGGGGCTTCGGTGCGTCAGATTCACTGTTTCGATTTTTCTGGAAAATTCATGCCACATTATTCCGCGGATTATTTGTAGGAATTTTCTGTAATGTTTGTAGGTTATGTCTTTCGCTGCGAGCACTCAGGGGGAGCGGCATGCCAAGGGAGAAATGACTAGGCTATTGTGCATGCTCTAAAAATTCGAACAGCGAAATTGGATTTGCCCATGAATAAAGTGCTGATCGTGGATGATCACCCCGTCATTCGTCTTGCTGTACGTTTGCTAATGGAGCGTCATGGATATGAAGTTATCGCCGAAACGGATAATGGCGTTGATGCGTTACAGATTGCCCGGGAACAAATGCCCGATATCGTTATCCTGGATATTGGAATTCCGAAGTTGGATGGATTGGAAGTCATCGCGCGCCTGACCATAAATCCCTCTCCCTTGAAAGTATTGGTATTGACGTCCCAGGCACCCGGGCATTTCTCGATGCGTTGCATGCAAACGGGGGCAGCGGGCTATGTTTGCAAGCAACAGGACCTGACCGAACTGTTAAGTGCAATAAAGGCCGTGCTGTCGGGCTACAGTTACTTTCCCAACCAGGCACTGCACACGGTACGTTCAAGTCTTGGGAATGCCAGTGAGTCCGAGATGGTGAATCGTCTGTCCGGGCGGGAAATGATGGTCTTGCAGCAACTGGCTCGCGGAATGACCAACAAGGAGATAGCAGACGCCATGTTCCTTAGCAACAAGACCGTCAGTACCTACAAGACGCGCCTGTTGTTGAAACTCAACGCCCGGTCGCTGGTGGACCTGATCGAATTGGCACAACGAAATGGATTGGTCTGACTCCAGGGCCACACGTACACAGTAAAAAGCCTCCACCAGGGAGGCTTTTACGTGTCAGAGGTCAAAATCATAATCGGCCAATTGTTTCTGCAGGCGACGCTCTTCCAGCAGGTTATCAATGGTGCGGCGTTTGCTCAGGTTGGTTTTTGCCACTTCCACCGCCACAGGTTCCGCATCATCAGCCTCAACGGTGATGAAATCGTCCTCTACATCCAGTTGTTCTTTGCCAGTACTCATGGGTTCGACTCCAGGCTAAGACTGCCATTGGCGCTCCTTATATCGATAAATTACCGGCGGGTAAAAAAGATTTTTTCAATCGGTGGATCAACAAAACCAATAGCCCATCAATCGTCGGATGTCTTGTGCTTGTATTCGCACAGATCTTCTATCCGGCAGCTTCCGCACCGGGGCTTGCGCGCCAGGCAGACGTAACGCCCATGGAGAATGAGCCAGTGGTGGGAGTCCAGGAGGTATTCCCTGGGGACAAATTTCAACAGCTTTTTTTCCACCTCAACCACGTTTTTGCCGGGGGCCAGCCCTGTGCGGTTACTCACGCGGAAAATGTGCGTATCAACCGCCATTGTCAGTTGACGAAATGCGGTGTTGAGCACCACGTTGGCGGTTTTACGCCCGACGCCTGGAAGGGCTTCAAGTTCTTCACGAGTCTGCGGGATTTCACCGCCATGGCGCTCCATCAACAGGCGACAGGTTTCGATGACGTTTTTCGCCTTGCTGTTGAATAGCCCGATGGTCTTGATGTATTCGGACAGTCCTTCCACGCCCAGGGCATGGATCGCTTGCGGCGTATTGGCCACCGGGAACAATTTGGCCGTGGCCTTGTTGACGCCAACGTCGGTGGATTGGGCCGACAGAATCACCGCAATCAGCAGTTCGAACGGAGAGGAGTAGGCCAGTTCGGTTTTCGGCTCCGGGTTGTCTTCATGAAAGCGACGAAATATTTCCAGGCGTTTTGCGGCGTTCATGGGCGCGGCTTTTCCTCTAGGGATGAACGGGAGGGAGTGCAAGTCATGGCCTGATAGGCGGCGAGCAACAGGCCGAGCAGGATGAATCCGCCGGGGGCGAGCAGGGCCAATGGGACACCTGCGCCGATCATCTCTCGCAAAGCGCCCAGGCTGGAAATCAACAGGCCGAATTGTCCCGCCAGCCTGAGATGAGCAAGCATGCGGGGTTCGATGATTGTCAGGTGTTCCAGTGCCACGCAGCTCAGCGCGATCCATCCGATATACAAGCTCAACGTGCCATACCGCTCCAGTATCCAGGCCTGTGCCAACAGGTCTGCGCAAGCGGCCATGGCTGCGGCCAGTATGATGGCTGCGAAAAGACGCTGGCAGGCTGTAAGGCGGGGCCTCAGCAAAGCCATTGTCAAACCGTGGGCGAAGCTGATCAGAACCCAGGTAAGCCATAGGACCAGCGCATTGACCAGCGAGTCGCTGGCACCCACCAGGGGAACGAGGACCAGGCCGCGGTGCCAGGACGCAGGCTTAATCATGGACGTTCGCTCCGGTCAGTTGGGCCGTATGCTCATCGAAGTAGCGCAACGCATCGTGGACAGCCTGAAGCACCGCCCTGGACGTCACCGTCGCGCCAGCCAACTGATCGAATTGGCCCTGGTCCTTCTTCAAGGCCCAACCTTCATCCGTGGGCGCCTGGCGCGACTTGCCTTGGAACATCTGTAGCCAGCTGTTCGGCCAACCGGCGATTGCCGCACCCAGGCCAGGCGTTTCCGACTGACGCAGGGTTTTTACGCCCAGCAGCCGGCCGGTCGGGTCGATGGCGACCAGTAATTCGATGCTTCCTTCATAGCCCACTGCCTGACTGCGCAAGAGCACAGCCATGGGCTGGCCGCCGCGGGTCGCCAGGAAGCCGTCCAGCAGCGTGCTGTGGGGCAATGTCACCGGCGCCGCGACAACCGACCGCGCCAAGGGCTGGTTGTCATACTGGCCGCTTGGCAACACGTCTAGCAGGGTTGTGTTGGCGATCGCCTGTCGCTGGGCTTCGATGCGCCCGGCGGTGTTGATCTGCACAACGTACGTGACGCCAACACCGAGGCCGGCCAGCAATGTCAGGATCGCAACGCCCGCAGTTTTCTTCATGCCAGCGACCGCCTTTGCCGCGCCTCGACGAAGCGGTCCAGCGCCGGGACACCGAGGTTCATCAACAGCACCGCAAACGCCACGCCATCCGGGAAGCCGCCCCAGGTGCGAATCAGATAGACCAGCAACCCCGCGCCTGCGCCGAACAACAATCGCGCAAGCGGCGCCCTGGCCCCGGACACGGGTTCGGTCACGATAAAAAACGCGCCCAGCATGGTCGCGCCGGTCAGCAGATGAAACAGCGGCGAGCCGTGGGAGTCGGAGCCAGACCCGTTCCAGCACAACAGGCTCACAGTAAACAGGCTGACAAGCATGCCCACCGGGGCGTGCCAACTGAACACGCGTTGTTGCAGCAGAAACAGGCCGCCAGCGAGGAAGGCGAGGTTGACCCACTCGACACCACGCCCACCCCAACGACCGAACGCCGGGTCACTGGCAAACAGTTCGTCGTTGGTCAGGCTTCTATTGATTTTCAGGCTGTCCAGCGCAGTGGCGCCAGCCCATCCATCGGGCGCCTGGGCAATGCCAGCAACGTGCCGCAACCCATCGCCCAGGCCGAGGCCATGAAGCGTTGGCCATTGGCTCATGTGTTGGGGGAATGCCAACAGGACCAGGGCGTATCCCAGCATGGCCGGATTGAACGGATTGCTGCCGACCCCGCCCCACACATGTTTGCCAAACAACAAGGCGCAGGCGGTCGCTGTGACCGTCAGCCACCACGGGCAATAGGCCGGCAGGGCAACGGCCAGCAAGGTGGCGCTGACCATTGCGCTACCATCGCCCAGTGCCGGCTTGAGTGGTCGGCGTCGCAAACGCAGTACCAGGGCCTCGACCGCCAGCGCGGTGAGGCCGGACAGCAACAGATTGAATATCACGCCCCAGCCATACACCCACATCAAGGCCAGCACGCCCGGCAGCGTTGCCAGTAATACCCGGCCCATCGCCTGTCGCAGTCGCTCATCCAGCGGCTCAGGAAGCGGCATGGGCGGCCACCTGCCGTTCGGCGTCTTCCACGGCTAGCTCCAGCGCTTTCAATTGCTCATCCGAAGCGGCGGCGGCCCGGGCCTTGGCGAGCTCGGCGCGACGCATCGCCAGTTGGATCTTGGCCCGCTTGAGATCGGCGTCGTTTACCGGCGCAGGAGCTGGCGCAGCGGCTGGCGGCGTAGTGCTTTCCAGTTGGGCCAGCGCCTGTTCCGCCGCTTCGAACTGGCGTTGCAGGACGATCAATTGCGATTGCTGCTCGAACGTGGGTGGATGGCCGAACGCTTTCAAGGATTTATTCAGTTGTGCCCGGCTCATGGCCAAGTCGATCTTGGCCTTCTTCAACGCGGCATCGGCACTGGCGGCTTTTTGCGCGCGCACTCGCTCCAGCGCGGCTTGCACCGGATCCAGGGGCTGGGATTGTGCTTGGGGTTGGGCCTGGGCGTTGCGCTGGACCCGCGCCAGGCGCTCGGCCTGACGCTGTTCCTCTTCGCGACGCAGACGCGCGTTGCGCTGTTCGAAGCGCTGGCGGGCGTGGTTGCGCTTGGCGGCACGCGCCTGCAGCGCTTCGATGCTGAAGGCCAGGCCGCCAACGACCGGCAGCACGGTCTCCATCGGCAGTGGCCGCATTTCAATGCAGTCCACTGGGCAAGGCGCCACGCAAAGATCGCAGCCGGTGCATTCGTCGATGAGGACGGTGTGCATCAGTTTTGCCGCGCCGACAATCGCGTCCACCGGGCAGGCCTGGATGCATTTGGTGCAACCGATGCACTCGGCCTCACGGATAAAGGCGATCTGCGCCGGCGCGGGGCCGCGACTGGCATCCAGCTCCAGCACGGGCACCCTCATCAGCTCGGCCAGGGCCGCGATGGTTTCAACGCCGCCGGGGGGGCATTTGTTGATCGGCTCGCCTTGGACGATGCCTTCGGCGTAGGGCTTGCAGCCGGGATGGCCGCATTTGCCGCATTGGGTCTGCGGCAGCAGGGCGTCGATACTTTGGATCAGGTTCATGTCTTGACCAGCCCGCGTAATCCGAGGAAGGCCACCGCCATCAATCCGGCGCTGATCAACTGAATCGGCAGGCCCCGAAAGGGCAGGGGAATATCATTGTTGAAGGTACGCTGGCGCAAGTCGTCGAACAGACTCAGCACCCACCAGAAACCCAATCCGGCCCCCAGGCCGAAAGCCATTGCGGACCCCAGCCCCTGGTCACTCCGTCCGTTGAGCAACGCGACACCGAGGACACCGGCATTGCCGAGCAACAGCGGCCACAGGCCATCGAACGGCAGTGAAGGCAGCCAGCGTGCCAGCAGTCGCAGCAACGGTGCGATCAGCAGCACGCTCAGCGGCATCCAGACGAATAACCGGAGCGATGTCAGGTTTGCCGGAGCCAACAGCCAGTCGTCGATCAGATAACCGAAGGTGCCGACGATCAGCATCAGGCATGCCGTCGCCAGACCCAAGGCGTGCACTTGGCGCCTACCCTCGGCCCCTAGCAGCGGATCGATGCCCAGCGGCCAATGCAACACAAAGTTGTTGATCAGGGCGGCGCTGAACAGGGAGAGGAGGATGTCGGTCATGGTCCGTTGGTAACGAGGAGCCCGTAAGAAGGTTAGGCATTATCCGGCACGCCGTGACGGTGGGCCAGATATGAAAATCCCACAGTCGCTGGGAGGCGACTGTGGGATCGGTGCCGTGCGCGATCGGTTTACTTGATCCGCTGGCCCGGCTTGGCGCCGCTGTCGGGGCTCAGCAGGTAGATTTCCTCACCGCCGGGACCTGCCGCCATCACCATGCCCTCGGAGATACCAAAGCGCATTTTGCGCGGCTTGAGGTTGGCGATCATCATCGTCAACCGACCTTCAAGTTTGGCCGGATCAGGGTAGGCGCTCTTGATGCCGGAGAACACGTTGCGCTGCTCATCGCCAATGTCCAGGGTCAGGCGCAACAGCTTGTCAGCGCCTTCGACGGCCTCGGCCTTGACGATCAGTGCCACGCGCAGGTCGACCGCGGCGAAAGCATCGAAGTCGATTTCCGGCGACAGCGGGTCCTTGGCCAACTCACCGTTGCCGCTCGGGCCGCCGGTGTCGGTCTGGCTGGCGGCCAGGTCTTCCTTGGAGGCATCGATCATGGCTTGGACCTTGGTGGCGTCGATGCGGGTCATCAACGGCTTGAACTCGTTCAGCTGATGGTTGCTCAGCAGGGTCTGGTGATCGTTCCAGGTCAACGGTGCAACATTGAGGAACGCCTCGGCGTCGGCGGCCAGCAACGGCAGCACCGGCTTGAGGAAAATCACCAGTTGGCGGAACAGGTTGATGCCCAGGGCACAGATGGCCTGCACTTCGTCCTGCTTGCCTTCCTGCTTGGCCAGTGACCACGGCGCCTTGTCGGCGATCCAGGCATTGGCACGGTCGGCCAGGGCCATGATCTCGCGCATGGCGCGGGCAAAGTCGCGGTTCTCGTAAGCGTCGGCGATGCTTGGCGCGGCGGCCAGGAAGGCGTCGGTCAGTTCCGGCGCGGCATTACCGGCGACCAGGACGCCGGCGTTGCCCTTGTGGATGAACCCGGCGCAACGGCTGGCAATGTTGACGACCTTGCCCACCAGGTCGGAATTGACCTTCTGCACGAAGTCCTCGAGGTTCAGGTCCAGGTCGTCGACGCCACGGCCGAGCTTGGCCGCGTAGTAGTAGCGCAGGTATTCCGGGGACAGGTGATCCAGGTAGGTGCGTGCCTTGATGAAGGTGCCGCGGGACTTGGACATCTTCTGGCCGTTGACGGTCAGGTAGCCGTGGACGTTGATGCCGGTCGGCTTGCGGAAGCCGGCGCCTTCGAGCATGGCCGGCCAGAACAGCGCGTGGAAGTTGACGATGTCCTTGCCGATGAAGTGGTAGACCTCGGCCGTCGAATCCTTGGCCCAGAACGCATCGAAGTCCAGCTCCGGGGTACGGTCGCAAAGGTTCTTGAAGCTCGCCATGTAGCCGATCGGCGCGTCCAGCCACACGTAGAAATACTTGCCGGGTTCGCCGGGGATTTCGAAGCCGAAGTAAGGCGCATCGCGGGAAATGTCCCACTCTTGCAGGCCGGAATCGAGCCACTCGGCGAGTTTGTTGGCGACTGCGTCCTGCAGCGTGCCACTGCGGGTCCAGGTCTGCAGCATCTGCTGGAAGTCAGGCAGCTTGAAGAAAAAGTGCTGGGAGTCCCTGAGCACCGGGGTGGCACCGGAAATCGCCGACTTCGGGTCTTTCAAGTCAGTCGGTGCGTAGGTGGCGCCGCATTTTTCGCAGTTGTCGCCGTACTGGTCTTCAGTGCCGCATTTCGGGCAGGTGCCCTTGATGAAGCGGTCGGCCAGGAACATCTTCTTTTCCGGGTCGAAATATTGGGTGACCGAACGGGTGGAGATATGCCCGGCATCACGCAGCTTCAGGTAGATCTGGCTCGACAACTCACGGTTTTCTTCGGCGTGAGTGGAGTGGAAGTTGTCGAAATCCACCAGGAACTCGGCAAAGTCGGCGCTGTGTTCAGCCTGGACATTGGCGATCAGTTGTTCCGGGGTAATGCCTTCCTTTTCCGCGCGCAGCATGATGGCCGAACCGTGGGCGTCGTCGGCGCAGACATAAATACATTGGTTGCCGCGATGTTTCTGGAAGCGCGTCCACATATCGGTCTGGATGTATTCCAGCATATGGCCAAGGTGGATCGAACCATTGGCATAGGGCAGGGCGCTGGTGACGAGGATCTTGCGTGGCTCGGACATGGGGCTCGGCTACTTGATGAAACGGAGGTCGGCCACTATAAAGCGCCGGGAAATATATTTCACCCCGCCGACCTGTTTCCCGCCGAAACCGTGGCTTGTAATTGGATGGACTCGCCCAAGCCGAGGCGTCTGTAGGAGCTGGCGAAGCCTGCGATCTTTTGACTTTTATTTTCGCTTGAGACTCAGTTGCAGGGGGAAAGATCGCAGCCTCGTTGCACTCGGCAGCTCCTACGCAGCTCCTACGCAGCTCCTACGCAGCTTCTACACAGCGCCTACAGGGGGAGCGGGAGCGTTAACGGTCCTAATCGGGTCGCCACGAAAGCATGCGCGGCGTAGGATAGCGGCCTGTTTTCAAGTCTTGCTATCGGAGTTGCCCATGAGCGCCGTCAATCGCGCAGCGGTGGAAACCGTCCTTCGCCAGTACACCGACCCCTACCTGAACCAGGATCCGGTCAGCGCCGGGTGCGTGCGCGCCATCGATATCCAGGGCGATCGCGTCAGCGTCCAGCTGGAAATCGGCTATGCCGCCGATCTGTTCAAGAACGGTTGGGCGCAAATGCTGCAGATGGCGATCGAAGGCCTGGACGGCGTGGCCGCCGCCAAAGTCGAGATCAACAGCGTGATCGCCGCGCACAAGGCCCAGGCCCAGGTGCCGGGGCTGGCGAACGTCAAGAACGTGATTGCGGTGGCGTCGGGCAAGGGCGGGGTGGGCAAGTCCACCACCGCCGCCAACCTGGCGCTGGCGCTTGCCCGCGAAGGCGCAAAGGTGGGGATTCTCGACGCGGACATCTACGGGCCGAGCCAGGGCATCATGTTTGGTATTGCCGAGGGCACCCGGCCGCAGATCAAGGATCAGAAATGGTTCGTGCCGCTGCAATCCCACGGCGTTGAAGTCATGTCCATGGCGTTCCTGACCGACGACAACACGCCGATGGTCTGGCGCGGGCCGATGGTGTCCGGGGCGTTGCTGCAACTGGTCACGCAAACAGCCTGGGGCGACCTGGATTACCTGGTGATCGACATGCCGCCGGGCACCGGCGATATCCAGCTGACCCTGGCGCAGAAAGTCCCGGTGGCCGGCGCGGTGATTGTCACCACGCCCCAGGACCTGGCCTTGTTGGACGCGCGCAAGGGCGTGGAGATGTTCCGCAAGGTGAACATCCCGGTGCTGGGCGTGGTGGAAAACATGGCCGTGCACATCTGCTCGAACTGCGGGCACGCCGAGCACCTGTTCGGCGAAGGTGGCGGGGAAAAACTGGCGACCCAGTATGGCGTCGAGCTGTTGGCCTCGCTGCCGCTGTCGATGGTGATCCGTGAACAGGCCGACGGCGGCAAGCCGACCGTCATCGCCGAGCCGGACAGCCAGATCGCCATGGTCTACCAGGAACTGGCCCGCCACGTCGGCGCGCGGATCGTGTTGCAGGAAGCCGCGTCACCGGCGATGCCGAACATCACCATCAGCGACGATTGATACTTTGAAACACAATCCCCTGTGGGAGCGAGCTTGCTCCGGGCGGCGATCCGACGATAGCGGCCTGACATTCAACATTGATTCAAGTTGACCCGGCGCCATCGCGAGCAAGCTCGCTCCCACATTGATTGTGTGCAGTCCCTTAGATCCGCATCCCACCGTCCATCTCCAGGATCCGACCGGTGTAGTAGTCGTTCTCGAAGATATAGGCAGCCGAATGGGCAATTTCCTCGGGTTTGCCCATGCGCTTGAGCGGGATCGCCGAGGTCATTCTTTCCAGGGCGTCGGGTTTCATGCCCAGGGTCATTTCGGTCTCGATGAAACCGGGTGCAATGCCTGCCACGCGGATGCCGTAGCGCGCCAGTTCCTTGGCCCAGGTCACAGTGGCGGCGGCGACGCCAGCCTTGGCGGCGGAGTAATTGGTCTGGCCGATATTGCCCGCGCGGGAGATCGACGAGATATTGATGATCGCGCCGCTGTTCTTCAGCTCGACCATTTTTGCCGCCACTTCACGGGTGCACAGGAATACACCGGTGAGGTTGACGTCGATCACGGCTTGCCATTGGGCCAGGCTCATCTTGGTCATTTCGCCGTCCTTGACCTTGAGTAGCAGCCCATCGCGCAAGATGCCGGCGTTGTTGATCAGGCCATGTATCGCGCCGAAATCTTCAGCCACCCGGGCAACCATGTCGCTGACCTGCTCCTCGTTCGCCACGTTGCACATATAGGAACGGGCCTCGACACCCTTGGCGGCACACGCGGCGACCGCCTGGTCGAGTTTTTCCTGATTGAGGTCAACCAGGGCGAGCTTTGCGCCCCGGCCAGCCAGATACTCCGACATGGAACGGCCCAGGCCCTGGCAACCGCCAGTGATAATGATTACTTTGTCGGTGAGTTGCATTCGCATGCCCCGGTGGCAGAACGGTGGAGGGATTTCCTTCATGGAGGCCTCTCGATCTGCGACGGTGTAGCCCGGCTGCACATGAGAACTGCCCCGACGGCGCACTGAAACATTCATCAGTCGCCTGACCGTTTTCTAGACGGATTTCTTCAAAGGAGTCATAAATTGAGCGTTGACGTTGCCAAGCATGCCCGAGAATTGCTGCTCAAGGAATACCGGGGGATGCTCTCCACCCATTCCAAGTCGATGCCGGGTTTTCCGTTCGGCTCCGTTGTGCCGTATTGCCTGGACGAGCTGGGCCGGCCATTGATCCTGATCAGCCGCATCGCCCAGCACACCCACAACCTGCTGAAAGATCCCAAGTGCTCGATGCTGGTGGGCGAGCGGGGCGCCGAGGACGTGCAGGCGGTGGGGCGCCTGACTTACCTGGCCGAGGCCCGCAGGCTCGAAGACAGCGTCGCCATCGAGGCTGCTGCCGAGCGTTACTACCGCTATTTTCCTGAATCGCAGAACTACCACAAAGCGCACGACTTCGACTTCTGGGTCCTCGATCCGGTGCGTCATCGCTACATTGGCGGTTTCGGCGCCATTCACTGGATCGACCTGATCACCCTGGCCAATCCGTTCGGCGGCAAGGCCGAGGTCAGCATGATCGAGCACATGAATGCCGATCACGCCAAGGCGATCGCCCATTACGTGGCGCTGACGGGGCTGCCGAAAACAGAACCGGCGCAATTGGTCGGCATCGACAGCGAAGGCATGCACCTGCGGATCGGACAGGGGTTGCATTGGCTGGCGTTTCCGAACCCTTGCAACACCCCGACACAAGTTCGCGAAGCCTTGGTTTATCTGGCTCACGCCGAGCAATGGCCAAAAAATGCCGAGGTTGGCGCTTGAATTCACGAAAGGGCGACGTCATCTAGGTTTTCATAGCAAGGCATTCTTGCGTTGAGGAACCTTTTGATGCGCCCTTTTTTGTTGCTCTTTCTGCTGTTCCCGGTGTTGGAGCTGTTCGTATTCGTCAAGGTCAGCGGGGCGATCGGGTTTTTCCCGGCGCTGTTGCTGGTCATTCTCGGCTCGATGTTCGGCGTGTTCGTGCTGCGCATCGCCGGTCTCGCCACGGCGCTGCGGGCCCGTGAAAGCCTGAGCCGTGGCGAGCTGCCTGCCCAGACCATGCTCGAAGGCCTGATGCTGGCCCTTGGCGGCGGCCTGTTGATCCTGCCAGGTTTCATCAGCGACGTGCTGGGCCTGGTGCTGCTGCTGCCGTTTACCCGCCGGTTGCTGGCCAACAAGATGCGCCAGCGCGCCGAAGAGCAGGCGATGCGTCAGCGTGCCTTCGCCGATGACCTCCAGCCGCGTGGCGGCCCAGCGCCCAGGGAGTCCGTAGGCCGTGAGCCGAACGTGATCGAGGGTGAATTCGAACATCGCGATACCAAGTGAATATCTTGCGACACGGCACCTTCGGGTGCCGTGATCGTTTTTGACCGCAGAAGTAAAAAATTTCATCCCCTGCCCTTGTAATCGCCTCGCACGCCCTTATGTATGGGTCACCGCAAGGTTCCCGGTGGCAACACTGGACAGACTTCCGCGGTTCGCTTGACGAACCGCACCCCGGCTCCGCCGGCTTTTGTTAAACCCGCCGGGACTACACCGGCCGATGAAAACCAAAATTAGGAGAGATCGACAATGAAGCTTCGTCCTCTGCATGACCGCGTCGTCATCCGTCGCAGCGAAGAAGAGAAGAAAACCGCTGGCGGTATCGTCCTGCCAGGTTCGGCTGCTGAAAAAGCCAACCACGGTGAAGTTCTCGCTGTAGGTCCAGGCAAGGCACTGGAAAACGGTGAAGTACGTGCGCCGGCCGTGAAAGTGGGTGACAAGGTTGTGTTTGGCCCTTACTCCGGCAGCAACACTGTGAAAGTCGACGGCGAAGACCTGTTGGTCATGAGCGAGAACGAAATCCTCGCTGTTCTCGAAGGCTGATTTCCCCGCTCATTTTCCCGCTACTACAAAGTATTTAAGGAATATCGATCATGGCTGCTAAAGAAGTTAAATTCGGCGATTCCGCCCGCAAGAAAATGCTCGCCGGTGTCAACGTCCTGGCTGACGCAGTAAAAGCGACCCTGGGCCCGAAAGGCCGTAACGTGATCATCGAGAAGAGCTTCGGCGCTCCGACCATCACCAAGGACGGCGTTTCCGTAGCCAAGGAAATCGAGCTGAAAGATCGCTTCGAAAACATGGGCGCGCAGCTGGTCAAAGACGTTGCTTCCCGTGCCAACGATGACGCTGGTGACGGTACCACCACCGCGACCGTACTGGCCCAGTCGATCGTCAACGAAGGCCTGAAAGCTGTCGCTGCCGGCATGAACCCGATGGACCTCAAGCGCGGCATCGACAAGGCGACCATCGCCATCGTCAAGGAACTCAAAGGTCTGGCCAAGCCTTGCGCTGACTCCAAGGCAATTGCCCAGGTCGGTACCATCTCGGCCAACTCCGACAACTCCATCGGCGACATCATTGCCGAAGCCATGGAAAAAGTCGGCAAGGAAGGCGTGATCACCGTTGAAGAAGGCTCGGGCCTGGAAAACGAACTGTCGGTTGTAGAAGGCATGCAGTTCGACCGTGGCTACCTGTCGCCATACTTCGTCAACAAGCCAGACACCATGGTTGCCGAGCTGGACAGCCCGCTGATCCTGCTGGTCGACAAGAAGATCTCCAACATCCGCGAAATGCTGCCAGTGCTGGAAGCCGTTGCCAAAGCCGGTCGCCCACTGCTGATCGTGGCTGAAGACGTCGAAGGCGAAGCGCTGGCGACCCTGGTCGTGAACAACATGCGTGGCATCGTCAAAGTCGCAGCCGTCAAGGCACCAGGCTTCGGCGACCGTCGCAAGGCCATGCTGCAGGACATCGCCGTACTGACCGGCGGTACCGTTATCTCCGAAGAGATCGGCCTGAGCCTGGAAAGCACCACCCTGGAGCACCTGGGTAACGCCAAGCGCGTGATCCTGTCCAAGGAAAACACCACCGTGATCGACGGCGCTGGCAACGATGCCGATATCCAGGCTCGTGTGACCCAGATCCGCGCCCAGGTAGCCGAGACCTCGTCCGACTACGACCGTGAAAAACTGCAAGAGCGCCTGGCCAAGCTGTCCGGCGGTGTTGCGGTGATCAAGGTTGGTGCCGGTTCCGAAGTTGAAATGAAAGAGAAGAAAGCCCGCGTTGAAGACGCCCTGCACGCTACCCGCGCAGCCGTCGAAGAAGGCGTGGTGCCTGGCGGCGGCGTGGCACTGGTTCGTGCCCTGCAAGCCATCAGCGAGCTGAAAGGCGACAACGACGACCAGAACGTCGGCATCCAGCTGCTGCGTCGCGCTGTTGAAGCGCCTCTGCGCCAGATCGTTGCCAACTCCGGCGACGAGCCAAGCGTAGTGGTCGACAAGGTCAAGCAGGGTTCGGGTAACTACGGTTACAACGCTGCCACCGGCGAATACGGCGACATGATCGAAATGGGTATCCTGGACCCAGCCAAAGTGACTCGTTCGGCTCTGCAAGCGGCTTCGTCGATTGCCAGCCTGATGATCACCACCGAGGCGATGATCGCTGAAATCAAGGAAGACGCTCCAGCTGGCGGCGGCATGCCAGACATGGGCGGCATGGGTGGCATGGGCGGCATGATGTAAGCCAGCCTTACCCCAGTAGCGAAAAACCCCGCCTGCGAAAGCAAGCGGGGTTTTTTATTGCCTTGGATTCATGACGCGGGAGGTCATTTTTCCCTGGGAGACCTGTGGGAGCGAGCTTGCTCGCGATTGCGGTGTGTCAGTTTCTATATCTGGCACTGATGTACCGCCATCGCGAGCAAGCTCGCTCCCACAGGATTACTCCATGCTCAGGCGTTGGCGGGTTGGTTCAGCGCTACGCGATCGGCCATGGCAGCCGGCCGGTACAGCACGAAGTAATAACACCCCAGGCAGATCAGCCAACAGAACACCGCTGTCCACACGTTGTGGGAAAAGAAATGGGCGCCTTGCAGCATCCGCCCCAGGGAAAACACCGTGCCCAGTGTAAAGGCGAAGGTCAGGGCCTGGCGGGCCAGGCGCGGACGGCGGTCACGCAGGACAAAGAACAACGCAAACAATGTGAACCCGGTGGCTGCATGACCGCCGGGCCAGCATCGACCGGGTTTGTCCGTAGCCGGGCGTGGGCTGAGCAGCTCGCTGTAGGTTTCCTTGCCGCCGAACTCCTTCAGGCTCCAAGGGCATTGCACCGCTGTCACGGCTTTCATCGGCGTGACGAAGGACGTGGCCAGTGCCAAGGACAGTACCAGGCAGCCCAGTTCTCGTTTGAACGGTTTGAGCCGGGCGATGAAAAACGTACCGATGAATCCGAAAATGGCTAACACCGAAAAGGCGATAACCACTTGTTTCGCTCGATCATGCAGGACGTTCTCCAGAAAGTAACTGTGACGCCCGATGAAGTTGCCGGCGATAGGGTCATAAAACAGCTGGGCCAGTTTCATGTCCAGATCAGTCCACTCCAGCAACACCAGGAGGAGCGCCGTCAAAATGGGAACTCCGAGCAATAGCCAGAGGTTCAGTGGGCGTGGGGCAGGGCGTAGAACGCTTGATGACATGACAGGTCCTGAACAAAGAAAAGCGCCCCAGGGCATCAGCCTGGGGCCGTTCGGTTAACGTTCGCTGACTTGCTCGACACCCTCCTTGGGTGCTTTCCAGCCAAGCAGCTGTTGTTTGAAGCCATAACTGGCGGTTTGGTAATACGTAATGGCGCGGGTGACAAGAGGATCTTCGCGGGTGGCCCGGGACTCACGGCTTTCGGACAATGCATCGTCGTGGCGCCGCAGGCCCTGGCGCGGGCTGAGGATCGCCAGGTCCTTGCCATCGAACAGGCCCAGATGCTGGTAATTGCCGACGACGACACGGGGCGGCAACGGGTTGTCCCGTAGCAGGTTGCGACCAAAAAATGTTGATTGATACGTCATGTTCAACAGCCCCAGCAAGGTTGGCGCGAGATCGATCTGGCTGGCAAGTTGATTGCTTTCTCGCGGCTCGATCATCCCCGGAGCGTAAATGAACAACGGGATCTGGTAGTTGCTGATTGGAAGATCTTCCTTGCCGGCGTTACCTGCGGTGTGATCGGCCACGAAAACGAAAATCGTGTCGGCGAACCATGGTTTTTGCCGCGCTTGCTCTAGGAACTGGCCGATGGCGTAGTCGGTGTATTTCACCGCGCCGTCCCGGCCATTGCCGGATTTGATATCGATCCGATTGTCCGGGTAGGTATAGGGACGATGGTTGGAGGTAGTCATCAGTTGCAACAAAAATGGCTGTTGCTTGGCATAGTTGGTGTCGGCCAGTTTCAACGTCTGGTTGTACAAGTCCTCGTCGGCCATGCCCCAGGCGTTCTTGAAGTGGATCTCCGATTCATCGAGGCTGCTTTGATCAACGACCCGATAGCCGTTGCCGCTGAAGAACGCGTTCATGTTATCGAAGTAACCACGTCCGCCATAGACGAATACGCTGTCGTAGCCGACCGCCTTGAGCTGCTGGCCGAGGCTGGCGAAACCGCTTTCCCGACCGATGCGCTTGACGATCGAACGTCCCGGTGTAGGCGGGATAGCCAGGGTAATGGCTTCAAGGCCGCGGTCGGTACGAGTGCCTGTGGCATAGAAATTGTTGAAATACAGGCTCTGTTTGCGCAAGGCATCCAGGTTGGGGGTCAAGTCGCGCTTATCGCCATTGCTACCCAGGTATTTGGCGCTGAGGCTTTCGATTGTCACCAATATGATGTTTGTTTTTCGGGCGACGCCGGGGTTGGTGATCGTTCGGCGGATATCCTGGGGGTCTTCCCCCACGAAGTGCGCTTCGGGTTCGTTCAGTTCGTCACGTATCTGCTGGGCTACGGTAGCCGGAGCCAAGGTGCTGTAGAACTGGCTGTAGTCCAGCTCGTTGTTGCGAAAGGCCGCGAAGAACTGATACGGGCCGTTGCTCGCCAGTTCGTTCTGATAGGCATTGCCGCCTTGGGCGCGTGGCGCGTCCTGGCTGAGCAATTGCAGGCTCAGGCCGACAACCGCCAGCAGGCCCAGTGCGTTGAACAAGCGTGCGCGCACGGGCGGCAAGGGGGCCGACAGCGCAGCGACGAACGGTTTGCGCAAGACCAGGCTCAACGCTGCGGCCAGCACGGCGAGGCTCGAAAGCAGGACGCCGATCGGGTACGACTCCAACACGTTGTTCAGCACCTCATCGGAATAGACCAGGTAGTCGACGGCGATGAAATTGAAGCGTACGCCGAACTCATCCCAGAACAGCCATTCGGCGACAGCGGTGAACAGCATGGCGAACAGGCTGATCGTCAAAAGCGCCTGGAGGAACCAGCGGTGGGCACGGCGGCGCC
>NZ_JAOSHO010000130.1 GCF_025917275.1 Pseudomonas agronomica
TCCGGTCAGCTTTTATTTTGGGTATTGGTTTAGCCACTGGCGCGCCTGATACCCAACCGGCGCCCATGAAAAACGGGTCGCCTTCCAGAGTTTTCCAAACCCCCGGTCGGCCTCCCGACCGGGGGTTTTGTTTTTCAGGCCCCAGACATTCGCAGCACCAGACAACTTGAGGATTGAGCCATGAACTACGCCACTTATTACCGTTACGACAGTTTTTCCGCCTGGCGATTTACCAGCCACCGCTCGGGACAGCCTGCCGCCTCCGATCGGTCACCTACCGGTGGCATGCCTACGTTGCGGGCCATTACGGCCAATTGTCGAACACCCCAATAGGGCCGGCGCGCGGGACTGAACCCGCTGCCCGCCCAGGAAGCCAGATCATGAATTCGTCCGTCTCCGCTTTGCCGCTGTCCACGCTCAACCCTGCCAATGAAGCCTTGACCCTGCGCTTGCCAAGCGCGTTGCAGCTCAAGCAACAATTGCCACTTGATGCGGCGTTGAGTCACCAAGTCGGCGTCCATCGCCAAGCGGTCCGCGCAATCCTCAATGGCGAGGATTCCCGCCTGTTGGTCATCGTCGGCCCTTGCTCCATCCACGACCCGAAATCCGCCCTCGAATACGCCGCCAACCTGGCCCGTCTTGCCCGGGAGGTGAGCGACAGCATGCTGCTAGTGATGCGTGCCTACGTCGAGAAGCCGCGCACCACCATCGGCTGGAAAGGCCTGGCCTACGACCCTCACCTCGACGGCAGTGATGACATGGCCGCCGGTCTCGGCCTGTCTCGGGAATTGATGCGTGAAATGCTGCGACTCGGCCTGCCCGTCGCCACGGAGTTGTTGCAGCCCATGGCTGCCGGCTACTTCGACGACTTGCTCAGTTGGGTAGCGATCGGCGCCCGCACCACCGAATCGCAGATTCACCGGGAGATGGCCAGCGGCCTGGGCATGCCGGTAGGGTTCAAGAACGGCACGGACGGCGGCGTCGGCATCGCCTGTGACGCCATGCGCTCCGCCGCTCACCCTCATCGGCATTTCGGCGTCGACAGCCAGGGACATCCGGCGATCATCCAGACCCCGGGCAACCCCGACACTCACCTGGTGCTGCGCGGCGGCCATCGCGGGCCGAACTACGATCGCCAGAGCGTGGCCCGGATCCACGACGACCTGGCGCGACTCAAGATCCCGCCCCGCATCATGGTCGATTGCAGCCACGCCAACAGCGGCAAGGACCCACTGCGCCAGCCCCAGGTGTTCAATGACGTTTTGGAACAAAGGCTGCTGGGCAATCACGCCCTCATCGGCATGATGCTGGAAAGCCACTTGTTCGAGGGCTGCCAGCCATTGGGCCCGGCGATGCGCTACGGGGTGTCAGTCACCGATGGGTGTCTTGGCTGGGAATCCACCGAGCAGCTGTTACGCCAGGCTCACGGCAGGTTGCAATCGCAGGCGTGAACACCTTGAACAATCGGCAAGCCCTCATTCGGCGCGGGGCTTGCCGCCGCCAGGCAGCCCGGAACGCACCTGAAGGGTCTCGGTGGCAGATCGCTGGCTGACATCATCCAGGCGCTCGACCTTATAAAAGAAGTAGACCGGACGGTCGAGTTGATCCCGCCAATAAGCGGCGGGCACCTTGAAGACCACCGGCTGGCCTGCCGCCTCCTCGGTAATCGAACAGTCGCGGACGGTGAAATAAGTGCCATCACACTGGAACCAGACCAGCTCCCCCGCCTCCAGTCCAACCCCGTCGATGACCACTGTCGCCGCGTCATCAAGCGCGTCGACATCAAGCCAACCATCATGCGCCTCCAGGATGACCGGCGCCTTCAGCGCGGGGCGCACCAGCGGACCTATGTGGATCGACAACGATTCGGCCCGGCGCACCAGATGCCCTCGCCTGACGATATAGGTCAAGCTCAGCGAGTGCCCGAGATGGGGAGCGATATTGGAGTGTTCAATCCAGAACGAAACTTCACGGCCTACTGCATAGGCTTCGATATCGAGTTCATCGCGCCATAACGGCTTCGAATCACGGCTGGCAATGAGGATGATTCGATCGCCTGCCGCCATTCTTGAATACGGCCGCACAGTGACCAGCGTGCCCTCGGGCACTCGCCCTGGATCGAGACTCCCGCCTACCGCATCGTTGGCGATAGGCGGCAACAAATGCGTCGGTACATCTCCGATCACCAACTGCAAGGGGTCCGAAACCAGCCCGGCGGGCAGTTGCTTGCCGGTTACCCGATACGAGAGTTCCAACGAGCCACCCTCCAGCTCGGCAAGGTGAGGTTCGCGCACGACAAAAACGACGTCGCGCCCTACCTGCCGTCCCGTGACAAACCGGCGGACTTCATGACGGTATGGCTCGCCATCGTTATTGAGGCCATGCCAACACAACAGCACTTCATCGCCACAAGCCATCATCGGGTATGGCACGACCGTGACGACAACCTTGCTCCAGGCGGGATTGATCACGCCTCCCTGGGCCTTTGCCAGCACAGGCGCCGGCAGTTTGTGCGGCGAACGCCTTGTTTTGGCAACAGATGATTCAACAGTCATTTCCTGGCTCCAATCCTTGGACAAAGGCACCGCCTGATGTGACGGTGCCGGATGAAGCCATTGAAATTGCTTGTGCCCAGACAGGCAATCAGACAACACGACACGAAGAGTGGTCTCCAGCAACTGAGGTTGTAGCTTCGAAGCGCGCTCGCTATCAGACGCATCTCTCGGTCCTAGGCATCATCCCGCCTCGCAAGAAACTTCTCGCGTTCTTTATTCCGGTTTCCGCAGCTCGCAGCGGTCTTGTCCTACACCGCATGCTCAACGCCTCGATTAGAGTGGCGCTGGCAACACAACATGAACCTCTTCGAAAAAGGTATGAACATGCAACGGAATGCAACCACGCGCTTTCCCATCCTATTGGTCCATGGTTTGTTCGGGTTCGAAAAGGTTGGGCAATCCGAACTTTTCCATGACATCAAAGAAGCCCTACGTACGGCCGGTGCCCGAGTCTTCATCCCGTACGTATCAGCCACCCATTGCAATGAAGCTCGCGGCGAGCAGCTACTTGCGCAGATTGACCGGGTCCTGGATGGAACCGGCGCCGCCAGGGTCAACCTGATCGGTCACGGCCAAGGCGCACTGGCTGGCCGTTATGCCGGCGCGGTGGCGCCGGACATTGTCGCCTCGGTCACTTCGGTCAACGGGCCAAATCAAGGTTCGGAACTCGCCGATTTCCTGCGTAAGGCGTTGACCCCGGGCCGTCTGCCGGAGCATGTCGCGAGTCGGGTCGCGACGCTTTTTGCCGACTTCATTTCATCACTCAGCGGCCAGGCACAGCTCCCGCAACATGCCATCGCGGCACTGGCAGCGCTGACCACCGAAGGCGTGGGCGCATTCAACGACAAATACCCTCAAGGCCTGCCCCGTAACTGGGGAGGCAACGGCGCGCAAGAGGTCAACGGCGTGCGCTATTACTCGTGGAGCGGCACGGTGCAAGACACCGCTGAGAACGCTGCGGGTGCCGCCCACGGTTTCTGCCGGGCCTTCTCTGAATATTTCATCACCGAGGCTGGGCAGAACGATGGCATCGTCGGCCGCTTCAGCTCGCACCTGGGCAAGGTCATCCGCTCCGATTACCCCATGGACCATTTGGACGCGATCAATCAATCGGTCGGCGGCGAACGGTGCAAGGGAACCGATCCGGTGGCGCTCTACCTGAGGCACGCCGAGCGCCTGCGAATCGTCGGGCTTTGACGCATTTTTGACAACAAACCCATACCAATTCCGGTAGGCTGACCACTTTTAAAGACATTGAAAGGATTTTCCCCATGGCCAAAGCCACTGCCCGCCACATCCTGGTTTCCAGCGAAGAGAAGTGCAACGAACTCAAGGCTCAGATCGAAGGTGGTGCCGATTTCGCTGAAGTCGCCAAGGCCAACTCCTCCTGCCCATCCAGCCGCCAGGGCGGCGACCTGGGCTCGTTCGGTCCAGGCCAGATGGTCAAGGAGTTCGACACCGTGGTGTTCAGCGCCCCCATCAATGTGGTCCAAGGCCCGGTCAAGACCCAGTTCGGCTATCACCTGCTGGAAGTGACCAGCCGCCAGGACTGATCCCGGTTTATCGACATGACGGCCCGCCTTTTGGCGGGCCGTCATGTTTGGGTCATGCGAGGGACTGGCGATCGACACGTCGCTCGCGTACAAATCGTGGTCATCGATCACCCGGCGTTAAGGCTGACAATGCGACTGGCGTTTCCCTCCTGGCTGTTCACCGCCGTGCTCCTGCTGACAGGCGCCGCAATGGTGAATGCCACCCCCCAACATGCCCTGACCGTTTATGGCGAACCGGCCAAGTACGCCGAAGGTTTCGGTCATTTCGCCTATGCCAATCCCCAGGCCCCCAAGGGTGGCACGATGCGCCGCTCAGCCATGGAGATCGGCCATTTCGACCATGTACTGCCTTATATCGACAAAGGCATCGGCGTCAGCCAGGTCGATGGCATGCTCTATTCGCCACTGGCCCAGCGCTCGCTGGACGAGCCCTATACCGTCTACGGGCTGGTTGCCGAGAAAATGGAACGCGCCGAGGACGGCCTGTCGATACGCTTCTACCTCAATCCCAAGGCACGTTTTGCCGACGGCACGCCCATCACCGCGCAAGATGTGCGCTACAGCTTCAATCTGCTGATGACCCAGGGCAGCCTGCGCTATCGCACCCAATTCGCCGCCGTCAAAGGTGTCGAGGTGGAATCGGAACGCACCGTTCGCTTCGACTTCAAGAACAACGAAAGCCGCACCCTGCCCCTGGACATCGCCACCCTGCCGGTTTTTCCCGAGCACTGGTGGAAAACCCGCGATTTCGCCAACGGCGGCGGCTACGAGCCGCCCCTGGGCAGCGGTCCATACCGGGTGAGCAAGGTCGACTCGGGCCGCAGCATCACCTTCGAGCGCAACGCCGACTGGTGGGGCAAGGACCTGCCGGTCAGCCGCGGCCTCTATAATTTCGACCATTTCAGCATCGAGTACTTCGGGGACACCGACGTGGCCCGGCAAGTCCTGCGCGGCGGCGCGTACGACTACAACCGAGAGTTCTCCGCCACCGGCTATTCCATTGGCTACGACAGCCCCGCCCTGCGCGACGGTCGCCTGCAAAAGGCCCACCTCGCCACCGAGGCGCCCCAGCCGGCCCAGGGCTTCGTGTTCAATCTGCAACGACCACAGTTCCAGGACCGCCGCGTGCGCCAGGCGCTGGCCATGCTTTGGGACTTCGAGTGGAGCAATCGCCAGATGATGCGCAACCTCTACGTGCGTCAACAGAGCTATTTCTCCAACACCGACCTCGCCGCCCGACAACTGCCCGATGCAGGCGAACTGGCAATTCTGGAACCGTTGCGCGGCAAGGTACCCGACGAGGTATTTACCCAAGTCTTCGAGGCACCGAAAACCGACGGCAGCGGCATCATCCGTGACAAGCAACTGCAAGCCCTGGCACTGCTGGAACAGGCCGGCTGGAAACCTGACGGCGATCGCCTGGTGAATGCGGAAGGCGAGGCCCTGAGCTTCACTTTCCTGGTGACCCAGAACGGTATCGATCGCCTCCTGCTCCCCTATAAGCGGACCCTGGCGCAGATCGGCATCGACATGAACATCCGGCGCATCGACTCGTCCCAGTACGTCAACCGCCTGATGAGCCGCGACTATGACATGATCATCACCGGCTATCCCGTCAGCACTTCGCCGGGCACGGAACTCTACAACTACTTTGGCTCGGCGGCGGCCACCGACCCCGGCGCGAACAACTACATGGTCTTGCAGAACCCCGCCGTGGACGCCCTCATCGACGGTCTTGTCAAGGCCACCACCCAGGGCGATATGCTCCGCCATGCCCATGCGCTGGACCGGGTGCTGCAATGGAATTACTACTGGATCCCCAACTATTACCCGCCCGGCAGCTCCACCGTGTGGTGGAACCGCTTCGGCATGCCGAAAGTCCAGGCGAGCAATGACGAAGCCATCGAGAGCTGGTGGGAAGTCAGCACCACGCCATTGACCAACGAACAGATGACCGCCGAACGCATCAAGCGCGGCTCGCCCGGAGGGCATCACTGATGTGGGCTTACATTGCGCGGCGCCTGCTGCTGATCATCCCCACGCTGGTGATTATCCTGCTGGTGAACTTCGTCATCGTCCAGGCCGCGCCGGGCGGGCCGGTGGAACAAGCGATCGCCCACCTGCAGGGCATCGGCGGCGCCAGCGTCGGCAGTTCGGGCAACGCCATGACCGGCAGCTCCCGCGCCAGCCGTGGGCTGGACCCGCAACTGATCAAGGACATCGAGAAACAGTACGGCTTCGACAAACCCGCCCACGAGCGCCTGTGGCTGATGCTCACCAGCTACGCCCGCCTGGACTTCGGCAAGAGCTTTTTCCGCGGCGCCACGGTCACCGACCTGATCCTGGAAAAAATGCCGGTGACGATTTCCCTCGGGCTCTGGGCGACGCTGATCACCTACCTGGTGTCGATCCCCCTAGGCATCCGCAAAGCGGTGCACCACGGTTCGGCCTTCGATGTGTGGAGCAGCACCGCGATCATCATCGGCTACGCCATGCCGGCGTTCCTGTTCGCGATGTTCCTGATCGTGGTGTTCGCCGGCGGCACTTCGCTCAATTGGTTCCCGGTGCGCGGCCTGGTCTCGGACAACTTCGAATCCCTGTCGACCCTGGGCAAGATCGCCGATTACTTCTGGCACCTGGTGCTGCCGGTCACGTCGCTGGTGATCGGCGGCTTCGCCACCCTGACGATCCTGACCAAGAACTCGTTCCTCAACGAGATCACCCGCCAATACGTGGTCACCGCGCGGGCCAAGGGCATGAGCGAACGCCGGGTGCTGTACGGCCACGTGTTCCGCAACGCGATGCTGCTGGTGGTGTCGGGCATTCCCCAGGCATTCATCAGCGTGTTCTTCGCCGGCTCGTTGCTGATCGAGGTGATCTTCTCCCTCGACGGCCTGGGGCGCATGAGCTACGAAGCCGCCGTGTCCCGGGACTATCCGGTGGTGTTCGGCTCGCTGTTTATCTTCACGCTGTTCGGCCTGCTGATCAAACTCATCGGCGACCTCTGCTACACCCTGGTGGACCCGCGCATCGACTTCGCCGCGAGGAACGCCTGATGTTCCAGCTTTCCCCCTTGGGCCGCCGCCGTTTCGAGCGCTTCAAGAAGAACCGGCGTGGCTGGTGGTCGCTGTGGTTGTTCATCGGCCTGTTCATCCTGACGTTGGGCGGTGAACTGATCGCCAACGACAAGCCCCTTATGGTGAGCTATGAGGACTCGCTGTACTTCCCGGTGTTCAAGCGCCACACCGAACAGGAGTTTGGCGGCCAGTTGCCGTTCCAGGCCGACTATCGCAGCAGTTATGTCCAGGACCTGATTCACAAGGGCGGCGGCTGGCTGCTGTTTCCGCCCATCCCGTTCAGCGATGACACGCCCAACTACGACCTCAACCAACCGGCGCCAAGCCCGCCGTCGAGCGTCAACTGGCTGGGCACCGATGACCAGGCGCGGGACGTCATGGCGAGGGTGATCTTCGGCGCCCGGGTGTCGATCCTGTTCGCCCTGGCCTTGACCGCCATCAGCGCGTTGATCGGCATCGCCGCCGGGGCCTTGCAGGGTTACTACGGCGGCTGGGTGGACCTGCTTGGGCAACGCTTGCTGGAAGTCTGGTCCGGGCTGCCGGTGCTCTACCTGCTGATCATCCTGTCCGGTTTCGTCGAGCCGAATTTCTGGTGGCTGCTGGGGATCATGGCGCTGTTTTCCTGGCTGGCCCTGGTGGATGTGGTACGCGCCGAGTTCCTGCGCGGGCGCAACCTCGAATACGTCAAGGCCGCCAGGGCCCTGGGCCTGACCGACCGCAAAGTCATCGTGCGGCATATCCTGCCCAACGCGATGAACGCCACCCTGAGCTACCTGCCCTTTATTCTCACTGGGGCGATCTCCACACTGACGGCCCTGGACTTCCTCGGTTTCGGCATGCCGGCCGGCAGCGCATCCCTGGGTGAGCTGATCGCCCAGGGCAAGCAGAACCTGCAGGCGCCGTGGCTGGGACTGACGGCGTTTTTCACGTTGGCGCTGATTCTTTCTCTATTGGTGTTTATCGGTGAAGCGTTGCGAGACGCGTTCGACCCACGGTCATGAGCGGAACCTTGAGATGAGCGACAACCTGATCGAAATTCGCGACCTGAGCGTGGCCTTCAACGACCAGACGGTGGTGCGCAACCTGTGCCTGGACATTCGCCCCGGCGAGTGCCTGGCACTGGTGGGCGAGTCGGGCTCCGGCAAGTCGGTCACGGCGCATTCGATCCTGCAACTGCTGCCGGAAACCGGCACGCGCACCACCGGCAGCATTCGCTATCGCGGCGAGGAACTGGTGGGTGCCGAGGCCAAGACCCTGCGCGAACTGCGCGGCAACCGGATCGCCATGATCTTCCAGGAGCCGATGACCTCGCTGAACCCGCTGCACAGCGTTGAAAAGCAGATCGGCGAAACCCTGATGCTGCATCGAGGCCTGGGTGGCAAGGCCGCGCGCCAGCGAATCCTGGAACTGCTGGCCCTGGTCGGTATCCAGAAACCCGCCGAACGACTCAAGGCTTATCCGCATCAGCTTTCCGGCGGCCAGCGCCAACGCGTGATGATCGCCATGGCCCTGGCCTGCGAACCGGAACTGTTGATTGCCGACGAACCGACCACCGCCCTGGACTTGACCGTGCAGCGCAAGATCCTGCTGCTGCTCAAGTCGTTGCAGCAGCGCCTTGGCATGTCCCTGCTGCTGATCAGCCACGACCTCAACCTGGTGCGCAGCATCGCCCAACGGGTGTGCGTGATGAAGGCCGGGGAAATCGTCGAGCAGGCGCCGTGCGAAACCCTGTTCAGCGCGCCGAAACACCCCTACAGCTGCGAGTTGTTGCACGCCGAACCGGAAGGCGAAGCCCTGCCCCGGGATGAACGCGAAGAAGTCCTGCAAGTCGAGGACCTGCGGGTCAGCTTCCCCCTCGGCGGCGGATTGTTCCGACGCAAGGAATACCTGCGCGCCGTGGACGGCATCAGCCTGAGCATCCAGCGCGGCAAGACCCTGGGCATCGTCGGCGAGTCCGGCTCCGGCAAATCCACGCTCGGCCAGGCGATCCTGCGGCTGATCGAATCCAAAGGCAGCATCCGTTTCCAGGGCCATGCGCTGGATCATCTGTCACACAAGGAACTGCGGCCCTGGCGCAAACAGATGCAAATCGTTTTCCAGGACCCGTTCGGTAGCCTCAGCCCGCGCATGTCGGTGCAACAGATCATCAGCGAAGGCCTGGAAGTCCATAGCCCCTCCAGCGCCGCGCAGTGCGAAGCGCGGGTGATCCAGGCGCTCAAGGAAGTCGGCCTCGATCCACAGAGCCGGCATCGCTATCCCCACGAGTTTTCCGGCGGCCAGCGCCAGCGCATCGCCATCGCCCGGGCGCTGGTGCTCAAGCCAGCGTTGATCCTGCTGGACGAACCCACCTCAGCCCTCGACCGCACCGTGCAGAAACAAGTGGTCGCCCTGCTCCGCGACCTTCAGCAAAAGCACGGCCTGACTTACCTGTTCATCAGCCACGACCTGGCGGTGGTGCGCGCCCTGGCCCACGACATGCTCGTGATCAAGGACGGCAAGGTGGTCGAACAAGGCGCCAGCCATGACGTGTTCGACTCACCCCAGCATCCGTATACCAAGGAGTTGTTGGCGGCGGCGCATCCGGGGTCAGCCTGACGCGATCAAGCGTCGCCTCGCTGATCCATGGCGTGTGCAAACTCGCCAATCACCTCGACCACCTGCTGCGCGCCGCGATGGATGTCCAGGATCACCGTGCCTGCCTGGTTCGCCAGCTTCACGCCTTGCTCTGCCTTGAGCGTACTGGATTGCATGCTGGTCACCGCCTGCCGGGCCAGCTCGCGGTTCTTGCCGACCACGTCGGAGATGGCCACGGTGGCCTGGCTGGTGCGGCGCGCAAGGTTGCGCACCTCATCGGCGACCACCGCGAAACCACGCCCCTGCTCCCCGGCCCGGGCTGCTTCGATGGCGGCATTGAGCGCCAGCAGGTTGGTCTGCTCCGCGATCCCGCGGATGGCGTCGACGATACTGCCGATTTCTTCGGACTGGGCACTCAAGGCACCAATGCCCAGGGCGACCTGCTGCAGTTCATCGGCAATGCTCTGCACCACCGTCACGGTTTGCTGGACAACCGAGGTGCCCATTTGCGTGTGCTCATCGGTTTTTCGCGATGTTTCGAAGGCCAGTCGCGCCGCTTTTGATTCAGTCTGGCGTTGTTCGACCTCGCGAGTGCTGTCAGTGGCAAACTTGACCACGCCATACAAGCGGCCATTGGCGTCGTAGAGCGGGTTGTAGGTCGCCTGCAGCCAGACCGTCGCGCCTCGTTTGTCGACGCGCTGGAACAGCCCGCTCATGTATTGGCCACGGTTCAGCGCGGCCCAAAAACTGCGATAGGCTTCGTCCTGCACTTCGTTGGGCTTGCAGAACAGGCGGTGGTGCTGGCCGAGCACGTCTTCGCGTCGATACCCCATGACCTTGAGGAAATTGTCGTTGGCCCGCAGCACGGTACCGCTCAGGTCGAACTCGATGACCGCCATGGAACGGTCGATCGCCTGCATGACACTGGATTCTGCCTGGGCGCGCAGCACGTGCTCATGGCGGTCGCGGACGATCTGGACAATGCGTTGCACGCCCGCGCCCCGCGTGCAGACGGGTACATAGCTCGCCTCTACCCAGATCCCGCCGCCCTCGCGCCGCTGCAGCAGAAACTGCGCCTCGGCGCTTTCCCCCCGCCCTAGCTGCTGCCATAACGCGGCGTGTTCCCCGCTGCGCACATAGGTGGGTTCGCAGAACATCGAGTGGGGCTTGCCGATGATCTCGTCGAGTGAATAGCCCGTCATGCGCAGGAAAGGCGCGCTGGCGCCGAGCACTTCTCCCGTTGCCGTGAGCTCGACCATTGCCATGGAACCCTGAAGCGCCACCCGCTCCGCTTCAAGAATCGCCTGCCTGGCCTGGATGTCTTGCAAAGCGTCCTGATGCTTGCGAGTGCGAATGAACATGGGTACCGCTCCCCGAGACGTTGACTGGACAGCATTAAGCCATCACCCAACAAAACTTGTACAGTTTTATATTTCTGTACAACTCAAAGAGCTTTTCTCTTTACGCAGCTTGGTCATCAGCTCCAGCCCATCTTCCAACGCCTGCTGTCCCGTAGCGCCTGCCAGTCCATAAGCTCGCTGCGGGCGCTGTGAACAGCCTGCAACTCGACCTGGGTCGGTGCTCCCTGATCGTCGCAAAGCAACTGGATGACGAGAAAATGCTTCTCCCGATTGACCGGCTCGCACGCCGTCCATTTGGAAAGCTTGAGCTTCCGAGGGTTGAATTTGTTCATGGTTTGTTCGCAATTTTCATGTACGTAATCGCTTAACTGTACAAGTTTATAGATCATCTCACCACGACGATTCAGAAGGGAGTGTTGATCAACCTTCGTGCCTCGGCATAATGCCGCCAAACGACCGGCTTCCTACCGCAAGCCTGCCTTCCCTGGAAATGGCCGATGAACCCCACCGAAAGCCTCAAGGATTACAAGCGCGTGCGCACGCTGGCGATCCGCTCGTTGTTCGAGATCATCGAGCAGTCCAGCGAGGGCACGGTGATTGTCGACCGTGACGCCAATATCGTCTGGATGAACGAACGCTATGCCCGTCGCTTCGGCCTGAACTCGGCGCAGGAAGCCATCGGCCGGGCGTGCGAAAGCGTCATCCCGGGCAGCCTGCTGCGCGAGGTGGTGCGCACCGGGCGGCCGATCCTGCTGGACATGCAGGACACGCCCAAGGAACCGCTGGTGGTGATGCGCCTGCCGATCCATGACAACGCCGGCGCGGTGATCGGCGCCATTGGCTTTGCCTTGTTCGACGAATTGCGCAGCCTGTCGCCGATGCTCAAGCGCTACCTGAGCATGCAGGAAGAGCTGGCCTCGACCCGTTCGCTGTTGCGGGCGCGGC
>NZ_JAOSHO010000131.1 GCF_025917275.1 Pseudomonas agronomica
TACAACCCAGTCCGGCGGGACCAGGCTTCCTCGCCACGGGGGCCTACGCCAACCACTCCTTGAACTGCTCCTTGCAATAATCCACGAACAACTGCGCCGGCTTGGTCAGGTGCGCGCGCTTGAGCCAACCGGCCACCAGGGCCGAACCGGTCACGTCCTCGGCAATGCTGACGCAGGCCACGTGCTGTCCGTCGTAGGTGCAGGTCGATTGCGGGCGGGTCACCAGCACGGCGAAGCCGAATCCCTGGCCGACCATGCCGCGCACCATCTCGATGGAAGGCGAGCTGAAGACGATGTTCGGCGTCAGGCCCAGCTCCTCGAAGATGCTGACGAAATAGGTGCGGCTGGGCTGGACGTCCAACAGAATCATCGGTTCAAGCACCAGGTCGCGCAGCGATACCTGCGATTGATTGGCGAAGCGGTGATCAGCCGGCAGCAATGCATAAGGTCGTTGCGGCGCTGTCAGCGCTTCGGTTTCGATCGTGCTGTCGAGGTCGTGCTCATAAAAAATCGCCAGGTCGAAACGCCCACCCGTCAGCCCTTGCACCAGCTCCTGCTGCTCGCCGTCCTGCACGCGGATCTCCACGCCGGGGAAACGCTCGCGAAAACCCGCAATCAGCCGTGGCAGATAGAGTGGGGCGACGGTTTCGAAGCAGCCGATATCGATCTGCCCACTGACCACGTCGTTGTCGGCCAACGCGTTCTGCTCGAACTCCCGGGCCATGCGCAACAGCTCCTGGGCCTTGCGATAGAACCGCGCCCCGGCCGGTGTCAGCGAGACGCCCTGGGCGTGATGACGGATCAACAATTGCACGCCGAAACTGTCTTCCAGGCCCTTCACCGCCGTGGCAATCGAAGGCTGGGCGATGTACAGCTTGCGGGAGGCTTCGGCGACGCTGCCGCATTCCACGGTGGTGACGAAGTACTTCAACTGACGCAGGGAATAGGACGCCACGGCGCACCTCGATCCGGATGGTTTTGCCTACCTTACCGTGAGCCGCTTGTGCGGGGCGACGGGCGTTGCAACGGATTTTGCTGGGCAGTGGCGATACCCAGGCTGGGTTGACGAGTGGGCAGAAAAAACGCCCGCCGAAAAATCCTTGGCAGGCGTCTGGGAAAGACCGGCACAGAAGGAGGGACTGGCCGGGGTAGGGCGCGTCTGGATATGAGGATCAGGCCACCGGGATGGACGGGTCAGCCGCCGCCAGTGCGGTTGCGCGGTCGGCGGCGGGCGGATAGATCCACACCGAGTTGATCTGGTGCTTGAGCTCCTTGGCTTCCTGGCCGAGCAACTTCACTTGGCGATCCCAGCCTTCGGTGTACACCGCGCCCCAGGCGCCGAGATCCAGGCACGTCACGTACTTGGGTTGGCTGTAGGTCATCGGCGCGACGCCGAGCAGGTCGGCGGCAACGTTGTTGCCCGCGTAGCGGCCCAGGGCGATGGCGTGCTGGCAAGACATGACCGCGTAATTGCCGAGGTCGTCGGTCGCGGCATAGGCCACGTCGCCGGTGGCGTAGACGTCGTTTTGTCCCAGGACTTTCAGATGCCCGTCGACATGCAATCGGCCCTGGCGATCGTGGGTTCCAGGTATTTGTTCGGTCAGTGGGCTTGCGCGAAAACCGACGGTCCAGATCACGGTCCTGGATTCGATGCGCTGGCCATCCGACAAGGTGACGCCGCCGGCATCCACCGATTCGACCGAGGCATTGAGGATCCACTCGATGCCCAGGTGATCGGACGCTTCGATGATCGAAGGGCTGATCCCTTCGCCCAGCGCGGCACCGATTGACGGTCCACGGTCGACGACGATCACGCGGATGTTGGCATCGCTGCCGAGAACGGCGCGCAGGCGGGCGGGCATTTCGGTGGCGGTTTCGATCCCGGTGAAGCCACCGCCGGCCACCACCACGGTGTTGCGAGCGGGGCTGTCGGGCAGGGTTGCGAGGGATTTGAGATGGGCTTCCAGGCGCGCAGCCTGTTCGATCTCATCGACGTCGAACGCGTGTTCCAGCATGCCTTCCAGCTCAGGGCGCATCAGCTTGCTGCCCGCCGCGAGTACCAGCCGGTCGTAGCTTTGCGTGGCGAGGCTCCCGAAGACGTCGCGGTAGCCGACTTGTTTGCTGTTTACGTCGATGCTTTCGGCGACACCGTGGATGAAGTTCACGCCGACCGCATCGAACAACTCGCCCAAGGGCGCCATCATGGTATGGACGTCGGGCTCATAGAAACGCGGGCGGATGCGCAACTCCGCCTGGGGCGCCAGGACGCTGATCTGTACGTCGTTGCGATCATGCTGGTCGAGCAGGCGAGCGGCGCTGAGTGCGCTCCATACCCCGCCAAAACCGGCGCCGACGATCAAGATGTGCTGTTTCATGATGTGCTCCCGAAGACGAAATCGATACGTTGAATTGTTTGTTTCAGCGTGACCGTGTGGCGAACGAGCGGAAGGGCTTGGCCTGGCGTTTGGAATCGCCAGGCGTATTCAGCTTCGGTTCGCTGTGGGAGATGGTATGTGGCGGCGAGAGGCGGGGCACTTCTACATAGGGTCAGCGCGGCTATGCGTGGGCGTGAGGGGACTATACGAAGGTATGGACGAAGGTATGGAAAAACACCCATCAACCCCCACCAAACAGATCCCGGGAATCCAACAGCCGCCAGGCAATTTCAGGCCGCTTCTCCAGCCCTCGCCGAATCGCAGCCGGAATCGACTGGCGAATCTTGCGGCACAGCCCTGGCTGCTCCTGAAATTCAATGGCAATACCGCGCATGGTGCGAACCTCGTTATGACCCGGCTCGATCGTCACCCGCACGCCCAGGTTCTCGAACAGCCGCTGCTGCAGCCGCTCGAGCTCGTCCAGGCTCTGGATATTTTCCAATCGCTCAAGCAGGCGCTTCTCCTCCTGGCGATTCAGGCAAAGGATGCGCAAATCGCCGCCAGGCGTTTGCAGCAACGCATCACGCCCGCAATCACACACGCCAGGCGGGCAGGGGGGACGAATCGGAATCGACGCGGTCATGGGCTCCACAAGGTCTGCGACACAACAAAACCGCCTATTGGCGTAGGGGCGATCCTGGCAATGTGATGCCTGGCGGCGCGTCGGTCAACCCTTCGGCCGGGCCGCCTGTCCGCGTGCCGCCAAGGCCCGTTCGTCAGTTTCGCCAGGATCCGATCAAATTTTCCAGCGCCAGCCGTGTTCAAGAAGACAAACACGTCGCGGCCCGCTTCGTCAGTGGTCCGCACCTGGAAAAGGAGACCCCCTTCGATGCAACCCAATCCATCCACCTTACCGCTGCTGGAAGAGCTGCTGATGGCCCGCGGGCCCGGCGGGCAGGAGCACGAAGTGCGTGAGATCTGCCTGCGTGAGCTGGAACCGCACTGCGACGAAACCTGGGTCGATCCGGCTGGCAATGTCATCGGCCTGATCAAGGGAAACCCGCCAGGCGCCGAAACGAACTCACCGATCCGGATCATGGCGCATCTGGACGAAATCGCCATGCTGGTCAAGCGTATCGAGCCCGACGGGACATTGCGGGTTGTCTCGCTGGGCGGCGCCAATCCGATCAATTTCGGGGTGTGCCCGGTGGACATTCTCGGCGACCGGGACTTCATCCCCGGTGTGTTGTCATTCGGATCAATGCACAGCACCGGGGAAACGCATCAGGGGGCGGATGTCCTGTCGGGAAACGTCACCTGGGGCGATGTGCATGTGATTACTCGATGCTCCGGTGAGCAGTTACAAACCCACGGCGTACGCCCCGGCACGCGGGTGGTGTTGAGCCAGCATTGGCGGCGACCGTTCCGGGTCGGCGATGCCATCGCCGCGCATTTCCTGGATGACCGCGCGCCCATGGTCGCCAGCCTCCAGGCCGCCACGTTATTGGGCTGCCGCCGCGAGGCGCTGATGCATGACGTGTATTTCGTGTTCACCACGCAAGAAGAGGAATCCAATGCCGGCGCGCTCTACGCCGCCAGCCATCTGCCTGGGGATGCGACGGTTGCCGTTGAGGTCGGCCCCGTGGTTGCGGAATACGCCACCCGCCTGGGCGTCGATCCGATCATCAACACCGGTGACAAAAACGGCTGTTACCACCGAGGGATCGTCGACCAGTTGTACCAGGCCGGCAAGCGTTGCGGGCTGACGCCACAATTCGCGCTGCTGGCGGATTTCGCCAGCGATGCCAGTGCGATCATGAGCAGTGGCGTGTCGGCCCAGGGCGGCTGCATTGCGATCCCGACGGAAAATACCCATGGTTACGAACTGATCGTGGACGGAAGTATCGAGGCGTGTGCCGGGACGTTGCTGGAGTTTTTGCTGAATCGAACCAAAGACTGACAAAAAACACTGTGGAAGCGAGCTTGCTCCGGGCGGCGTTCCGACGATGGCGGTCGGCCAGTCAACAGAGGTGTCGACTGCCGGCACATCGCGAGCAAGCTCGCTCCCACAGGTTGGGGGCAGGTCAGGTTCTGGTGTTACAAGCCCAGATCGGAAAGCCCCGGGTGATCGTCTGGCCGACGGCCCAGCGGCCAGTGGAATTTACGCTCGCTTTCCTTGATCGGCATGTCGTTGATGCACGCGTAGCGGTTGGACATCAGGCCGTCTTCATTGAACTCCCAATTCTCATTGCCATAGGAACGGAACCAGTTGCCCGAATCGTCATGCCATTCATAGGCGTAACGCACGGCGATGCGGTTCCCAGTGAAGGCCCAAAGCTCCTTGATCAGCCGGTAATCCAGCTCCTTGGCCCACTTGCGAGTCAGGAAAGCCTTGGCTTCTTCCCGGCTATGGGCAAACTCGGCGCGGTTTCTCCATTGGGTGTCCAGGGTGTAGGCCAGCGAAACTCTCTGTGGATCGCGAGAGTTCCAGCCGTCTTCGGCCAGGCGAACTTTCTCGATGGCGGTCTCACGGGTGAACGGCGGCAGCGGTGGGCGAACTTCGGCAGAGGACGACATGGCGAATCTCCAAATGGTGGGTGCATCACTTACAGGCGGTCTTGCAGGTACGCGTGTTGCTTATTCAATGGCCAGCAGGGTCTTCAATACGTCTTGGGCCTGATCGGCAGCCTCGTGATCACCCATGACCAGCGCGAGGGTGATGGCGCCGTCGATCAGGATGAGCACCTGCCGGGCCAGCCGCTCCGGCCGCTCGATGCCTTGCTCGACACACAAGCCGGTCACATAGTCGAGCAGCTTCTGCTTGTGCATCTTCGCCACCAGGCGAACCGGGTCCCGGGGGTCGCCGGTTTCTCCGCTGGTGTTGATGAATGCGCAGCCACGGAAGCCTTCACTCTCGAACCAGCCCTTGAGCACCGGGAACAGGTTGAGCAGCCGTGCGAGCGGGGTCGGCGCCTTGTCCACTTCGCCGCTGAACCATTGCATCCAGCGTTCGTCCCGGCGCTTGAGCGCAGCAACGACCAGGTCGTCCTTGTTGGCGAAGTAGCGATAGATACTTTTCCTGGAGACGCCGGCGGTTTTCACCAAGAGGTCCATGCCAGTGGCGGCGATGCCACTTCTGTAGATCAACTTTTCGGCGACATCCAGGATGATGTCTCGTGTTTCATTGCCAGTGATTTCGTTCATGGGGCTGACAGTAGAATGATCGTTCTCCTTGGTCAAATGTTTTTTTCATCAGGCGGGGGAGGCCCAAAGCCGTCCATCATGGTGTAAGCTCGTCGGTTCTTCGGATTTGACCTTTTGCGAGCCCTATGCCGTCGCTTTTCAAACGCTCCCTGCTGCCCAAGCTGCGCAGCTTTGCACTGACCGCCGATGCCGTGGCCATCCTCGATGGCGCCGCCGAGTTCCGCCGTTGCCTGCTGGAGAAAATCGCCCAGGCCACCCAGCGCATCTACATCGTCGCCCTGTACCTGCAACAGGATGAGGCCGGCCAGGAAATCCTCGATGCCTTGCATGCCGCCAAGACCGCGCGCCCGGAGCTTGAGGTGGTCGTGGTGGTGGATTGGCTGCGGGCCCAGCGCGGGTTGATCGGGGCCAAGAAGCAGCCCGGCAATTCGGCGTGGTATCAGGAGCAGACCCGCACCCATGCCAGTGAAGTGCCGATCTACGGCGTGCCGGTGCAGACCCGCGAGCTGTTTGGCGTGTTGCACTTGAAAGGCTTCGTGATCGATGACTGCGTGCTCTACAGCGGCGCCAGCCTGAACAACGTCTACCTGCACAAGTTCGACAAATACCGCTACGACCGCTATCACCTGCTACAGAACACCGCGCTCGCCGATTCGATGCATCATTTGGTGCAGCACGGGCTGGTTGCCTCCAGGGCGGTGCATCGCCTCGACTTGCCGAACCTGCCCAGCACCCGAAGCTTGCGCAAGGACATCGGCGACCTGCGCAGTCGCCTCAAATATGCGGCCTACGACACCACGGCTGGCAGCCTCGATAAAAACGGCCTGTCGGTCAGCCCGCTGCTGGGCGTCGGCAAGAACAACCCATTGAGTCGAGTGATCGGTGAGCTGATTGCCAGCAGTCGCCAGCAACTGACCATCTGCACGCCTTACTTCAACCTGCCGCTGGCGGTGACCCGGGAAATCAACCGAGCCCTGGCCCGTGGGGTGCGGATCGACATTATCGTCGGCGACAAGACCGCCAACGATTTCTACATTCCGCCAAGCGAGCCGTTCAAGATCATCGCCGCATTGCCGTATCTGTACGAGATCAGCCTGCGTCGCTTCGCCAAGCGGCACCAGCGCTACATCGACAGCGGCCAGTTGAACCTGCACCTGTGGCGCGACGGCGACAACACCTATCACCTCAAGGGCATGTGGGTGGACGAGCGCTACACCTTGCTGACCGGCAACAACCTGAACCCCAGGGCGTTTCGCCTGGACCTGGAAAACGCCCTGTTGCTGGACGACCCCAAGGGGGAGCTGCTGGCGTCGCGGCAGGCCGAGCTCGAAAAGATCTATCGCCATACCCACCGCATCGAGCGCTACCTGGACCTGGAAACCCTGCCGGACTATCCGGCGGCGGTGGGCAAGTTCCTCAAGCGCGTCAGCCGGGTGCGGATTGAGCGACTGCTTTATCGGATCCTGTGAACACCCGTGCCATGGCGGAAAAAGACACCATCTCCATCCAGTTGGTGCGTGAGGCGCTGTTGCAAAGCTGCGCGCCTGGAGCCGCGACGGATGAAGTCCTGGAAAAGGTCGGCATAGCCCCGGCTTTGCTCGATGATTCCCAGGCCCGAGTGCCGGCCCATGCCTATGCGCGGCTCTGGCGGCTGCTGGCCCGGCGCCGCGATGACGAGTTCTTCGGCATGGACCCGCGCAAGCTCAAGTCCGGCAGCCTGGCGTTTCTTTGCCAGTGCGCCATGGCCCAACCGACGTTGGCTTCGGGTTTGACCGCAGGGCTGGGTTTCCTGTCGCTGATGCTGGAACATCTTCCAGCCCAGTGGGTTCGCCAGCAGAGCCTGGCGGAAATCGTCCTGCTCGAAGAAGGCCAGGCGCCGCGTCGGGCGTTTACCTATTTCACCTACTGGATGATCGTCCACGGTGTGGCTTGCTGGCTGGCCGGACGGCGCATTCCGATCCTGTCGGTCGAGTTGCGTTGCCCGGCGCCGGATTTCTGCGACGACTACCGCGTCATGTTCTCCCAGAACCTGCGCTTCGACCGACCTCGTACGCGGATGATTTTCTCCGCCGAATGCCTGGACCAGCCTATCCGGCGAAGCCCCGAAGAACTCAAGCGCTTCCTGGCCCAGGCGCCGGCGAACATCCTGGTCAAGTACCGCGATCCACAAAGCCTCTCCAGCCGCATCCGGCATGATCTGCGCCAATTGCCCGCTGAGCAGTGGCCGGAAACCGAGGCACTGGCCCAGCAACTGTGTGTTTCAGCGTCGACCCTGCGTCGCCGGCTGGCGGAGGAGGGACAGACCTACCAGGGCCTGAAGGACAGCGTACGCAAGGAGCTGGCCATCACATGGTTGGCCGAGCCGTCCATCAGCTTCGTGGAAATCGCCTCGCGGCTCGGGTTCGCCGACGCCAGTTCGTTCTACAAGGCGTTTCGCAAATGGTCCGGGTCCAATCCGGGGCATTACCGCAGCCTGATTCTCAACGATCCTCACTGATTCCCCTGGATCAGGCCCAAGGAATTCTTGTGGGAGCGAGCTTGCTCGCGATAGCGATTTAACAATCAACATGGGTGTCGACAGGCCCACCGCCTTCGCCAGCAGGCTCGCTCCCCCATAGGTTTTCCCACATAGGTTTCACTGGGCAAACCGGCACGCTCATAAAACCGTCATCTATTCTTGCTAAAAGGCTCTGCAGCGCCCGGAAAAGCCGGGCCATCAGTCAGGGTAATGTATGCAAGTGACCGTTTTGGGTAGCGTATGAAGGTGCTGGTCACGGGTGCTGCGGGGTTCATCGGGTTTCACGTGGCCAAACGGCTGTGCAGCGATGGCCATGAAGTGATCGGCCTCGACAATCTCAACGACTACTACAGCGTCGAGTTGAAACAGGCGCGCCTCGCGCAGTTGGCGCAATGCCACAACTTCCGCTTCCAACGGCTGGACGTGGCGGACAAGGCGGCCCTGACGGACGTCTTCGCGCAGAACGCCTTTGGATACGTCATCCATCTCGCGGCCCAGGCGGGCGTTCGTTATTCCATCGACAATCCAGACCTTTACGCGCAAAGCAACCTGGTGGGTTTTCTCAACGTGCTGGAAGCGTGCCGAGCCCATCGGCCGGCGCACCTCGTCTACGCGTCGAGCAGCTCGGTCTATGGCTTGAGCGAGCGCCTGCCTTACGCGACGACCGACCCGGTCGACCAGCCGGTGTCATTTTATGCGGCGACCAAGCGCGCCAATGAGCTGATGGCCCACGCCTACTCGCATCTCTACGGCATTCCCACCACCGGCCTGCGCTTTTTTACCGTGTACGGGCCCTGGGGGCGACCGGACATGGCACCGTTCAAGTTCACCGATGCGATCCTCAATGGCCGCGCCATCGATGTCTACAACGACGGGGCAATGTCGCGGGACTTCACTTATATCGACGACATCGTCGAGGGCCTCGTGCGTTTGCTGCCGCTGCCGCCAACCGATGAGGCTGGCGTGCCCAACAAGGTCTACAACATTGGCTTCGGCGGGCCGGTGAGGCTCCTGCAGTTTATCGAGTGCATCGAAGAGGCCCTGGGCATGCGCGCTATCAAGCAGTTCCTGCCGCTACAGTCCGGCGACGTGATCGATACATGGGCTGACACCCGTGAACTCGAGGAACGCGTGGGGTTTCGCCCGCAGGTCCCGGTTCCCGTCGGCGTGCAGTCGTTCGTCGATTGGTACCGCCACTATTACCGCGTTTAACCCACCCCATCCCCTGTTTTTTGATTGGAATGCCATGCACGAAACCCCTTATGTGTCGGTCCTGATTCCGGCGAAGAACGAAGCCGGCAACCTCATTCCCTTGCTGGAAGAAGTGCGTGGGGCGCTGGCCAACGAGGCCTTCGAGGTCATCGTGGTCGACGATGGCAGCACCGATGCCACCGCAGCCGAACTGCGTGAATTGCAACGCGGCGGCTATCCCCAACTGCGGGTGCTCAGCCATGCCCGTTCCCTCGGGCAAAGCACCTCGATTTTCCACGCCGCCGAGGTGGCGCGCGGGCATTGGTTGGCGACCCTGGACGGCGACGGTCAGAACGACCCGGCTGATCTGCCAAAGATGCTCGATCTGGTCCGTGGATCGGAGGGCGCGCCCGGGGGCGTCAAGCTGGTGGCCGGGCATCGTGTCAACCGTCGGGACACGGCGAGCAAGCGTTGGGCGTCGCGATTCGCCAACAAGCTGCGGGCCAGCCTGCTCAAGGACCAGACGCCGGACACCGGATGCGGCATCAAGCTGATCGAGCGCCAGGCATTCCTGCGGCTGCCGTATTTCGATCACATGCACCGTTTCATTCCGGCGCTGATTCGTCGCCACAACGGCCGGATGCTGGTCCAGCCGGTCAACCATCGTGAGCGCGGCGCGGGGGTCTCCAACTACGGCAACCTCGACCGCGCCCTGGTGGGCATCCTAGATCTGTTCGGCGTGTGGTGGCTGATAAAGCGCACCCGGCTGGACACCCACGCACAAGAAACCGAGGTTTGACATGGGCAGAGAATCGTTGTGGCTGGCCGTCGGATTCGGGGGCCAGCTGGCGTTTACCGGGCGTTTCGCCCTGCAATGGTTGTACAGCGAGTACAAGAAGCGCAGCGTGATTCCCGTAGGTTTCTGGTACTTGAGCATCATCGGCAGCGCGTTATTGCTGGCCTATGCGATCTATCGCCAGGACCCGGTGTTCATTGTCGGCCAATCGTTCGGCTTTATCGTTTACTTGCGCAATCTGCAGTTGATTGCCAAGCATCACGAGCGGGAAAACCGCGAAGTGGCAGGGAAGGGCTGAGACGGTGAGGATACGACTGTCCAGCTCACGACTGGAATGCCTGGCGTGGGCGGCGCTGGCCTTGATCATGGTCGGTGCCGGCCTGGGCTGGCGCCAGCCGATGAATGTCGACGAAGAGCGTTTCCTCGGCGTCGCGCTCGAAATGCTGCAAAACGGCTCATGGTTCATTCCCCATCGCGCCGGTGAAATCTACGCCGACAAGCCGCCGCTGTTCATGTGGGCGGTGGCGTTGTTCGTGCAGTTGACCCATCTGCCCAAAGTTGCGCTGTATTTGCCCGCGCTGCTGGCCGGCGGCGTCACCACGGCGTGTCTGTATGACCTGGGGCGGCGCCTGTGGGGGCGGCGCGTGGGAAGCATTGCCGCGCTGTTGTTCCTGGCGACTTACCAGACCTACAGCATCCTGCGCACGGGGCAGATCGATGGCTTTCTCGCGCTGTGGACCATCCTGGGCATCTACGGCTTGTGCCGACACCTGCTGCTCGGCCCGGCCTGGGGCTGGTACTACGCGGCCTGCGCGGCGATGGGGTTCGGGGTCATCAGTAAGGGCGTGGGGTTTCTGCCGGCGTTGATGCTGATTCCCTACGCCTATGCGCTGCGCAGAGGCTGGAAAGGCGTGGTGCCGATGCCCGGCAAAGCGATGGCCTGGTGGTTGGGACTGGTCGTTGCGTTGGTGGCCATCGCGTTCTGGCTCGGGCCTTTGCTGGTGATCGTCGGGCAGGGCAGCCCTGACAGCCTGGCGTATGTCCAAGAGATCCTGTTCAAGCAGACGGCCGGGCGTTATGCCAATGCCTGGGAGCACCGCGAGCCGTTCTGGTACTTCATCGTTCAAGTGATTCCGAAGTACTGGTTGCCGATGTTTTTCATGCTGCCCTGGCTCGTGCCGGCGTGGCGCAGGCAGCTCATCAAGCACGACGGCCGGGTGTTGGTATTGCTCGGTTGGGTGATCCTGGTCCTGCTGTTTTTCAGCCTGAGCAGCGGCAAGCGCAAGCTTTACATCTTTCCGGCGTTGCCAGCCTTGATCCTGCTGGTGGCGCCCCTGGTGCCGTGGATGCTGCGTCGCTGGTTCGGCAAGCGGCCGAGGAGCAGGGTGGTGTTCGCTGCCTTGACTGCGGTGTGGTTGTGCGCCTGGTTCGTGCGCGGTTTTATCGAGCCTCACAAGGAAGGCATCAATCCCCATGAAACCTTGATGCGTGATGTGGCGCGACAGACGGGCAACAGTGAATTGGTGCTGGTGGGCTGGCGGGAAGGCCACTGGTTATTCGCGCAACAGCCCATCGTGCATTTCGGTTTTCACACCCGCGATGCCGTGGAGCAATCCGCCGCTTGGCTGCGCAGCCATCCGCAGGCTTATGCCTTGGTCCCGGAACGGGAACTGGCGCGCTGTTATGACCCACAAAAGGCCCGCCGGGTTGGGGATACGTCCCGGGCCGAGTGGTTCCTGGTGGGGGCCGATGCGGACAACCAGCGCTGCCAGCCCTCGGCGCCGGAGAAAACCTATTCCTTTGCCTGGAAGCAGCCCCTGTAGCGGCCGTAATGTTGTTCGCTCAAGAAAAACGCTGACCCCGTGGCGAGGGAGC
>NZ_JAOSHO010000132.1 GCF_025917275.1 Pseudomonas agronomica
GGGAAAATTCTTGCGCCGATAATAAAAAGCCCGCCCGATCAAGCGATCGGGCGGGCTTTTGGTTGTTGCTTGGCGATTACTTCTTCAAACCGTAATGCTCATCGAGCATGCCGGGCGAATTCGGGGCCTTTGGCGCGTAGTCCCGTGGTGGTTCCTGGATCCCTTTCGGTGGGGTCAGGCGTTCCCGTGGGGGCTGTGCCGCATCGGCTTGCAGGGCAGCCAGCAGGCGCTGGCGGGTCTGCTCGTCCAGGGCCAGGCGATTGGCGCCCTCGGACAGGTGATCCTGGACTTCCTGGTAGCTCTGGGTGAGTTTTTTCACCAGGGAAGCGGTGCTGTTGAAGTGGGTGACCACTTCATTCTGATAACTGTCGAAACGTTCCTGAATGTCGTCCAGCTGACGTTGGGTGCTGTTGGGCACCGCATTGGGCAGCAGGCGGGCAATCAGGAAACCAATGGCGACACCGGCAACCAGGGCAAGAGTCGGCAACAGCCAAACTAAGAGCGAGTGTTCCACGAGTCCTTCCTCTATAAACGGCTTTGCTTTACGTTAACGGCTCGGACCTGCGCTGTATACCGCGAAGAACATCGCAATCATGCCAGGCACAGACTTTTAGCTAGACGAGTCGACCCTATTCGGGGTCACGGAGTTCTTTCCTTGCTTATGCGCGAAACCCCTGTAGTCATCGATGGCCCGGTGGGCCAACTGGAAGCCTTGTACCTGGACAGCGAGGCCCCCCGTGGCCTGGCGCTGATCTGCCACCCGAACCCGGTGCAGGGCGGGACCATGCTCAACAAAGTGGTCTCGACCCTGCAGCGCACCGCCCGCGATGCCGGCCTGGTTACGTTGCGTTTCAATTATCGCGGCGTCGGCGCCAGCGCCGGCAGCCATGACATGGGCACCGGCGAAGTGGACGACGCCCAGGCCGCAGCCGCCTGGCTGCTGGAAAAACACCCGGGCCTGCCGCTGACGCTGTTCGGTTTCTCCTTCGGCGGCTTCGTTGCCGCGACCCTCGGCGGGCGCCTGGAAGCCCAGGGGCAAGCGCTCAAGCACCTGTTCATGGTCGCACCGGCGGTGATGCGCCTGGACGAGCAGTCACCGCTGCCGACAGGTGGTGAGCTGACCGTGATCCAGCCGGAAACCGACGAAGTGGTCGATCCGCAACTGGTCTACGCATGGTCCGACGCGCTCCAACGCCCCCATGAGCTGCTGAAAGTGGCAGAATGCGGACACTTTTTTCATGGCAAGCTGACCGATCTCAAGGATCTGCTCCTGCCGCGCCTCTCGAATTGACAGCAGTCTGACAAGCGATAACCCATGACGACGCGTACCCGTATCCTGACCGGCATCACCACCACCGGCACCCCGCACCTGGGCAACTATGCCGGCGCCATCCGTCCGGCGATCCTCGCCAGCCGCGACAGCAACGCCGATTCGTTCTACTTCCTGGCCGACTACCACGCCCTGATCAAATGCGATGACCCGCTGCGCATCCAGCGTTCGCGCCTGGAAATCGCTGCGACCTGGTTGGCCGGTGGCCTGGACGTGGACCGCGTGACGTTCTATCGCCAGTCCGACATTCCCGAGATCCCGGAGCTGACCTGGCTGCTGACCTGCGTCGCCGCCAAGGGCCTGCTCAACCGTGCCCATGCCTACAAGGCGTCGGTGGACAAGAACGTCGAGGCCGGTGAGGACCCGGACGCCGGCATCACCATGGGGCTCTACAGCTACCCGGTGTTGATGGCCGCCGACATCCTGATGTTCAACGCCCACAAGGTGCCGGTCGGCCGCGACCAGATCCAGCACGTGGAAATGGCCCGCGACATCGGCCAGCGCTTCAACCACCTGTTCGGCCAGGGCAAGGAATTCTTCACCATGCCCGAGGCGCTGATCGAGGAGAGCGTCGCCACGCTGCCGGGCCTCGATGGCCGCAAGATGTCCAAGAGCTACGACAACACCATCCCGTTGTTCAGCAGCGCCAAGGAGATGAAGGACGCGATCTCGCGGATCGTCACCGACTCCCGCGCGCCGGGCGAAGCCAAGGATCCGGACAACTCGCACCTGTTCACTCTGTTCCAGGCCTTCTCCACCCCGGCGCAGTCCGCCGAATTCCGTAGCGAACTGCTGCAGGGCCTGGGTTGGGGGGAGGCGAAGAACCGTCTGTTCCAATTGCTCGACAGCGAGCTTGGTGAAGCGCGCGAGCGTTATCACCAGTTCATCGAACGTCCGTCGGACCTTGAGGACATCCTGCAATTGGGCGCGAAAAAAGCCCGGGCCGTGGCCACGCCGTTCCTCAACGAGCTGCGCGAGGCGGTTGGGCTGCGCTCGTTCGTCAGCCAGGTCCAGGTGACGACCCAGACCAAAAAGAAAGCGGCCAAGGCAGCCCGTTTTGTCAGCTTCCGCGACGAGGACGGCAGTTTCCGCTTCCGCCTGCTTTCCGCCGAGGGCGAGCAACTGTTGCTCTCCAACAACTTTGCCGACGGCAAGACCGCCGGGCAGGTGACCAAGCAACTGCAGTCCGGCCAACCCTTGGACGTGCGCAGCGACGACCTGGGTTTCAGCGTCTGGCTCGACGGCGCATGCGTGGCCCAGAGCCCTGCGTTCGCTGACAGTGCCGCCCGGGATGCAGCCATCGACGCGTTGCGCGTGGCACTGACGCCTGCCCGGGACTGATCGAAGCGTTACCCGACCATCGGCCCGAATAAGGGCCGATTGCCATTCTTCTGGGCCATCGCTACAGTGACGGCCCGTTTTTGTTGCCTTGCTAACGAATATGACGCCCCTAGAACGATATCAAGCTGATCTGAAACGCCCGGAATTCTTCCACGACGCAGCCCAGGAAACGGCCGTGCGGCACTTGCAGCGCCTGTACGACGACCTGATCGCCGCGTCGAACAACAAGCCGGGCTTGTTGGGCAAACTGTTCGGCAAGAAAGACCAGACGCCGGTCAAAGGCCTGTATTTCTGGGGTGGTGTCGGCCGTGGCAAGACCTACCTGGTGGACACCTTCTTCGAAGCGCTGCCGTTCAAGGAAAAGACGCGGACGCATTTCCACCGCTTCATGAAGCGCGTGCACGAAGAAATGAAAACCCTGGGCGGCGAAAAGAATCCGCTGACCATCATCGCCAAGCGTTTCGCCGCCGAAACCCGGGTGATCTGCTTCGATGAATTCTTCGTTTCCGACATCACCGACGCCATGATCCTCGGCACGCTGATGGAAGAGCTGTTCAAGAACGGCGTGACCCTGGTCGCCACCTCGAACATCGTGCCCGACGGTCTCTACAAGGACGGCCTGCAGCGGGCGCGCTTCCTGCCAGCCATCAAGCTGATCAAGGAACACACCGAAGTCGTCAACGTTGACAGCGGCGTGGACTATCGCCTGCGTCACCTCGAGCAGGCGGAACTGTTCCACTTTCCGTTGGATGCCGCCGCCGAAGAAAGCCTGCGCAAGAGCTTCCGCGCCCTGACACCGGAATGCACCCAAGCGGTGGAAAACGACGAGCTGATCATCGAAAATCGCAAGATCCGCGCCATTCGCACCTGCGACGACGTCGCCTGGTTCGACTTCCGCGAGTTGTGCGACGGCCCCCGCAGCCAGAATGACTACATCGAACTGGGCAAGATCTTTCACGCCGTGCTGCTCAGCGGCGTCGAGCAGATGAGCGTTACCACCGATGACATCGCCCGTCGCTTCATCAACATGGTCGACGAGTTCTACGACCGCAACGTGAAGCTGATCATTTCGGCAGAAGTCGAACTCAAGGACCTCTACACCGGCGGTCGCCTGACGTTCGAGTTCCAGCGGACCCTGAGTCGTTTGCTGGAGATGCAATCCCACGAATTCCTGTCGCGGGCGCATAAGCCTTAAGGCATCGGAAAACAAGAAAGGCCTGCGATTGCAGGTCTTTTTATTTATTGATTCCCCACCGGACCCTGTGGGAGCGAGCTTGCTCGCGATGGCGGTGGTTCAGCAGCATGGACGTTGCTGGCAGGACGCTATCGCGAGCAAGCTCGCTCCCACAGTGGATCGGTGCCAGGCCTCCGGGCTAACGCCGCAATGAATCGGTAAATCTCAAAGCTACTAAAACCGGATGTCCTCTTTCAGATAACGAGCCAAATCATCCTGTCTCTGGCAACCAATCAGCAGCCACAGGAGAATCCTGGCTTTGCGCGGGCAGGCAAAGCCGGCCATTGAAGCGCCTCTTTGTATCAAATCGATTTCGCCACCCTTGAACCCGTAAGTAGAACGAGCCGTGGAGCCGGAGCCACAGCGAGTTGCAACGATGACCGGGATCTTGTCGGCAATGGCATCGATCGCCTCAGTCCAGGTTTCAGAAAGGTGCCCTGCACCGAAACCCGCGATGACCAACCCTTCATAGCCCAGCGCAAGTATGTTTTCCAATAACAAGGTGTCGGCAGACAGTGTCGCTTGTAACAAGGCGACCTTATGTGTCGTGTGCTTCGGCGAGGGGAGGACGTTGCGCTGTCGTGCGGGATGCAAATAGCGGACGGCGCCTTCCGTCAGCAGACCGGTCGGGCCCATGTTGGGTGAAGAAAAAGCCTGCAAGCCCATCGAGTCGCTCTTGCGAACCGCTTGCGCCAAATGAATCTGCCCGCTCATCACCACCTGGACGCCTCGTCGCCGGCTCTTCTCGGCCAGTCCGACTCGACAGGCATCCAACAGGTTTCCCGGGCCATCAGCCCCTGCCTGGGCCGCCGAACGCATTGCCCCAGTGAGAACCAAGGGTTCGTCGTGGTCCCATAGAAGATCGAAAAACGTAGCGGCTTCTTCCAGCGTATCGGTGCCTTGGGTGATGACAACACCCACGGCCCCCTGCTCGATCTGGTATTTCGCCCAACAGAGAACACTCAGTAGATATTCGAAATCCAATGAGGCGCTGGGCAACATTCCCAGCGTTTCGACGGTGACGTGGGCATGGGATCTCAACTCCGGTATTGAAGCCAGCAGGGTCGCGCCGCTCACGGTCGGGACCACACCTTCGCCGGCGGTCCGGGCCTGCATGCTGACGGTGCCGCCAAGTGATGCTATGGCCAGTTTTGGCAGGTTCATGCAATACCTCACTTTCAATAAGAATGGCCGTATTCGCCCAATCTAAAGGCCGCAATACAGCCAAGGGGTGAAGGGATCAGAGGGTTATCAGCAGTCCGATAAACGGAATGATCAGCACGGTGCTAATGGCCATGGACAGGACATTGGCGATGAAGGCATGCATGTCGGCGGGTAGCTGTTTGGCGATCGCACACGCCAGCGGCGGCGCCATCAAGGCTCCCAGCAAGGCGCTTGAAATGATCACCAGCCAACTGTCGCCGTAGGTCAACAATGCCGCCGGAACCACTGACACCAGTGGAATGTAGGTGGGATACCAGCCGCGTCGCATCCACTGTCGGCGCCAGATGATCACGCCCAGGGCGGAGGTCAACGCTTGCGCACCGATCAATTGGGGCAGCAACCCCGAGCCATAGGCTGGGCTCATCGGGCTCAAGCTGTAGGCCAGCAATGCACCTGCTATCAGGCCGAGGCTGGCCCATTCATTGCCGAAGAATGGCGCCTCGGAAAAGTCCGCCAGGATCCGGCGTAGCATCCAGACGACACCGTAATCAGGCGTCTTGGCGGGAACTGGGGCTCGTGGTGGCTCGGTTGGTTCAGCCGATGCTTGCGCCTTCACCAGGCCAGGCTGGTAGCGACAGATAAGAAAGGCGAGGACGCTGGCGACAGCCATGCCCGAGACGTTGCCAATCACGACGGGTAATCCAAGCGGATTGCAGACGTAGTTGACGATCAACAAGCACGCGGGAGTGACCAGCAAGGCGCCCATGACAGCGCCATTGATCGCGACCTTCCAGCCGCCTCCAAACATCAGCACCATGGCCGCCGGCAACGAAACGAAAGCGGCGAAGGTGGGCTGCCAAGCGGTGGCGGTCACTGTCCAGCCCCACAACAGGTTACTGAGCAAGAGCCCCAGCAATGAGCTGGTGACGAGCCACGGCCACAGGCCGCTGCCATAGCAGATGGAAAAACCCTGCCAGGTTTTTCCGGTCCGATTGGCCCGGTACGCGAGGTAGGCCCCTGCGAGCAGCCCGATAGAGGCAAACTCATGCTTGTAGAACGCTACCTCGCTGATATCCCCCAGCACCCAGCGTAGCCAGGCAGTGGGCTGCGGCAGGTTCGACACCATGTGACTGTAGTCTGGCCAGTGGGCGAGCCACGAGGCGCGGTGTGTGAATGAAAGCCAGATGACCACCGCTATTGCGCCGAGCATCAGTAAAACGATGGCGACGTCCAGCGGTGATCGGGTGGTCAGTTGGCGTTGTTCGAGCTTTTCGCTTGTAGTTTCCATCGGATCGCTCCCTTATCAACGCGGCAGAGAAGGGTGCTGGGTGTAGCCAAGCATTTGATCGTAGAGATCGGCTCTACGATCGCGGTGCAGGTCATTCAGGTTGTTCCAGATGGCCGCGCTGCGGGAACTGGTCAGGTCGATATCGGCAAACAGGATTTCCTGTTGGTCGGCGGATGCCACCGCACCGATCGGCCAGCCGTTGGTGCCGGCGATCAGCGAGCAGCCCAGGTAACGGGCACCTCGTTCTTCACCTATGCGGCTTGCCGCTGCGATAAAGACATTGTTGACGTGCGCCGCGGTCATCGTCAGGTACGAAGCCATGCATTTGCCGGCGTCATCAAACAGAGGCGGTGGCGTCCAGACCCAATTGTTCAAACTGCATAGGATGTCCGCGCCTTGCTGGCTGAGGATTCGCGGCACTTCCGGGAACCAGATGTCCCAGCAGATCAATAATCCGATGCGGCCGATGGATGTTTCGAACACTGGAAAGCCGACATCGCCTGGTGTGAACCAAAGTTTTTCCAGATTCCACAGATGCGCCTTTCGATACTTGCCGATAAAGCCGTCAGGCCCCACCAGGACGCCGGTGTTGAAGAGACGCATTGCTTCGCGCTCCGCCAAACCAGCTACCAGGAAGACTTGCTGCTGACGGGCGAAATCGATCCAGGCCTGCACGCTTCGCCCGTCGGGGACCGACTCGGCGTGTTCGAACGCGTCCTGCCTACTGCTGAAGAAATAGCCGCTGTTCGACAGCTCGGGCAGGACGACAAGGTTGGCGCCGCCTTCGACCGCTTCCCGGGCCAACGCAAGGCTGCGCAGCAGATTGGTTTCTCGATTATTGATGCCTACCTGTGGGTCGAATTGCACGACGGCGACACGAACAGGGCTGATTGGCTCGCTCATGGGATAACCTCTTTTTATTGTTATTACGCTGTGTATTGGCGTGTGTATAAGAGGCTAAACAAGCCGCGATGTAAGTCGGCCGTTTCCTTGTAGGTTGTAGGCAACTTCTGAAGATGGATATTGGAACGCTTTGGGGATGACTTGGCAGCGCCATGCACAGTGTGCATGGCGCACCATGGTCAGGTACCAAGGTTATAGTGCGGGTAGTCGTTCATGGAGAATCCGCCGTTGAAGATCGCAGCGGTCTTGTCGCAGATGTGAATGGCTGCATCGACGGCGCCTCGAAAGCAAGGCTCTGTCCAACCAGCGTCCACGGAAAACGATTCTCCAGAAAAATACACGCCTGAATGATGGCCGAAATCCCGGTTGTACTTCATCAGGCTTACAGCGTCGCAGTAGGTGCCTGGCCGATATAACTTTGCACAGCCCAGCGAGTTTTTATCGGTTATCCATCGTTGGACCACGGCTTGGTCGAGTCCGATATAAGATGAAATCCTCTCCCGGATATTGGTACATCTCATGAGTATTCGATCCAGTTCCCTGGCGCATTTGCTGACAAGCTCCTTGTCGCTGAACGACGCGAGCTTGGTGGCATCGTCTTCCCACGTATAGCTCAGCAGAATGCAGTCATAGCTGTAATTCTCGTTGTAGCGATAGGTATAGACGTCGTGGATGAAGCTATCGGTGACGATGGTCTGCGGGATGTTCCTGTTTTTTGATAGAAACGATTTTTTCAACGGTGCGAATACTTTGCAGCTGGTCTCCCAATGAGCTGTTTTATAGGCGTTGATTGTTTCGAACGGCAGCATCTGCGGCGTGAAGTTCTCAAGCTCGATACGGGTTTCGATCAGCCAGGAGGGAAGTGTCACGATGACCGAGTCGAAGTCCTCGAAACGGTGTCGGGTTCGCTCGGGCAGACTGTGTAGCCAGTCGAAATGAACGCGCGTCTTTCCATCGGCCAGCTTGGTCAATTTGGTCACCGATGAATCCATGAGCAGGCCGTCTTTTCTTCCGAGGCAATGGTCGTGGAAGGACTTACCGGTCTCGGCGATTTTCATGAACATCAGGCATTCGCTCAAGGCTGCGAGCCCGATATAGCGAGGGCCGTCGAAGTTGAGCCCCATCGAATCAACCACGGTTTCGCTATACAGATGGGGCGATGGTAATGGATCACCCAGTGAGTCCACCCGGCCGAGCATTAACTGCAAGTGGCTGCTGAACCCAAATATCGCGGTGCGAAGTGGATACAGCGAGCAGACATCATAGAAGGCCCCCCAACTGCCGTCGCCTATGCCGATTGCGTAGAAGATCGCGGACTCATCGGCAGACATACCCATCCCCCCGAAATCCCCCGGTGCACGCTGATCCCAGGCTTGTAAGGCTGGCATGGTCACCAAGTCGCGAAATGAGACATTCTGATATTTCGCAACGATCGCCTGCCACATGGCTTCCCATCGTTCACTGGCATACACCTCAGCGACGTGTCGAGTCATTCTGTCGGCAAAGGCCTTCCACTTTGCGTATACCTTTTGCAGCTCGCTGCCGGGCGGCGGTGTACTGCCGTCTTCGTTTTTCCAGATCAGCATTTGCGGCGTTGGCTCGCCGCCAATGGTGCCCTCGCGCAAGTAAATGCCTGTCGAGTGGACCCATTGGCTTCCTGGATTAGCGAAGTCGACAGTCGATAAATCAAACGCCCTGGCGTAGTAAGCCATCAGCGACCGGCCTTCCGTCGGCGGCTCATCCGACCGGTTGAAAAAGGGCATGCGCATGGCGCCCATCTCGAAAGGGGTATGGCTCGCGGTGGATTGTTTACTCCCCGGGACGGTCAGGTGCCTGCCGCCGATGCGACTGGATTGTTCGATCAGGGTGATGTGGGTAAATCCGCAACGATAGAGTTCCCTCGCGGCCGTCAACCCAGTGATACCCGCACCGATGATGCAAATCCTATGTTTTGGTTCGGTAGCCTTGGCGATGCCATCTTTCTGTTCGACCAACGCCCGGTAGTCGAAGCACAAATCGGGAGGGTTTGGAAAGCGAGCGGCCCATTTCTCGGCAGTCGAGCGCTTGGCTCGAGTGATGCCCCGCGGGGCGGAGGCGGGGTAGTTGTAGCTTGATCCGATGGTCACTGTTGGTCGTCCCTGATGGTGTTTTTTCAGGGATTGATGTTGCGGTGTTCATGGGGCGCTGTCTGTGAGTGAAATTCGGCACTCGGGCATTCTGCGTTCTGTTTTTCCTGTAGGAATGTGAGGGCGGTGGCCTTGTGTTGCGCATGGTTGAAGGTGGGAGCGAGCCTGCTCGCGAAGACGGTGTGTCAGCTTGCATCTACGCTGGACATGCCGCCCCCCTTCGCGAGCAGGCTCGCTCCCACATTGGATTTGCAGTCAGCCTTGGTTCACGCCGCCTGCTGAAACTGCTGCCGATACTGATTCGGCGACAGATCGGTGTGTTGGCGGAACAATCGCGCAAAAAAGCTTGCGTCGTCGTAGCCGACTTCGTAGCTGATGGTCTTGATGCTCTTGCGGCTGCCGGAGAGCAGGCCCTTGGCGGTTTCGATCCGCAGCCGTTGCAGGTAATGCAGTGGCTTGTCGCCGGTGGCGGTCTGGAAGCGACGCATGAAATTGCGGATGCTCATGCCATGTTCACGGGCGACGTCCTCGAAGCGGAACTTGTCGGCGAAGTGCTCTTCGAGCCACTGCTGGATCTGCAGGATGATCACGTCCTGGTGCAGTTTTTGCCCGCCGAAACCAATGCGTCCCGGTGAATAACTGCGCTGTACTTCGTAGAGAATGTCCCGCGCCACGGCTTGGGCGACGTTGGCGCCGCAGAAGCGTTCGATCAGGTAGATGTAGAGATCGCACGCCGAGGTGGTGCCGCCGGCGCAGAACAGGTTGTCGGCGTCGGTCAGGTGTTTGTCCTGGTTCAGGTGCACCTGGGGGAAGCGTTCCTTGAAGGCGTTGAAAAAACGCCAATAGGTGGTGGCCTCCTTGCCGTCGAGCAGCCCGGCTTCGGCCAGCCAGAAGACCCCGGTGGCTTCGCCGCAGAGCACCGCGCCGCGCGCGTGTTGTTCGCGCAGCCATGGCAGGACCTGTGGATAGCGTTGGCAGAGGGTGGCGAAGTCATCCCAGAAGGCCGGCAGGATGATGACGTCGGCGTTTTCCAGGCCACCGTCCACCGGCATGATCACATCGCTGAAGCTGTTCACGGGTTTGCCATCAGGGCTGACCAGCCGGGTTTCAAACGCCGGCGTCAGGCCGTGGCCCAGTTGTTTGCCATAGCGCAGGCTGGCCAGGTGGAAAAAATCCTTGGCTTGCATGAGGGTGGAAGCGAAAACCCGGTCGATGGCCAGGATGCTGACGCGCCGCAAGGGCGTGGAGACGTGCATGGACATAATTCATCTTTATTTTTATAGGGGATAGTGGTCATCAAACGGCTGGATCGTCTTATTTTTTGGCGCAAGTGTCCAGTGTCCCGTTGTGCGCCGCAGGCTTAGGCTCTTTTGGATGACCTGTTCAACAATAACCAAAGGTGCGCCATGATCCCGAGAACCCTGTTCAGTCCCGAGCACGAATTGTTTCGAGACACTGTACGAAGCTTCCTTGAAAAAGAAGCGGTGCCGTACCACAGCCAGTGGGAAAAACAGGGCCATGTCGATCGCCAGCTCTGGAACAAAGCGGGGGAGGCGGGCATGTTGTGCTCACACCTTCCAGAAGCCTACGGCGGGCTGGATGCAGATTTCCTCTACAGCGCCGTGGTGATCGAGGAGATCGGCCGCCTGGGGCTCACCGGGATCGGCTTCTCGTTGCACTCCGATATCGTCGCGCCGTACATCCTGCATTACGGCAACGAGGCTTTGAAGCAAAAGTACCTGCCGAAACTGGTCTCCGGGGAAATGGTCACGGCCATCGCCATGACCGAGCCGGGCGCCGGTTCGGACCTGCAGGGGGTGAAGACCACGGCGGTGCTGGACGGTGACGAATACGTCATTAACGGCTCGAAGACGTTCATCACCAATGGCTTCCTTGCGGACCTGGTCATCGTCGTCGCCAAGACTGACCCGAAGGCGGGCGCCAAGGGCACCAGCCTGTTCCTGGTAGAAGCGGGCACGCCGGGCTTCGAGAAAGGCAAGCGCCTGGAAAAAGTCGGGATGAAGGCCCAGGACACGTCGCAATTGTTCTTCCAGGACGTGCGGGTGCCGAAGGAAAACCTCTTGGGGCAGGCTGGAATGGGCTTCGCCTACCTGATGCAGGAACTGCCCCAGGAGCGCCTGACCGTCGCCATCGGTGGCCTGGCCTCGGCCGAAGCGGCGCTGCAATGGACGCTGGACTACACCCGCGACCGCAAGGCATTCGGCAAGTCCATCGCCGATTTCCAGAACACCCGTTTCAAGCTCGCGGAAATGGCCACCGAGATCCAGATCGGCCGGGTCTTCGTCGATCGTTGCCTGGAGCTGCACCTGCAAGGCAAGCTCGATGTGCCGACGGCGGCGATGGCCAAATACTGGGGCACCGACCTGCAGTGCAAGGTGCTCGACGAGTGCGTGCAGTTGCATGGCGGCTACGGTTTCATGTGGGAATACCCGATTGCCCGGGCGTGGGCGGATGCGCGGGTACAGCGGATCTATGCCGGAACCAATGAGATCATGAAGGAGATCATTGCGCGGTCCCTTTGATGCGGTGGTGGGCTTGAGTCCGCT
>NZ_JAOSHO010000133.1 GCF_025917275.1 Pseudomonas agronomica
GGGATTCGGATAATCTGTTGGTTCGTGTGGTCCTGGGCTTGATTATTCCGCGCCATGCCCGCAGTAATTGCCCTCCGAAAGGGAATTCCCCCACCAGAACCCGAGGCCAGATTCATGAGTGTTATCGATCTTCGCAGCGACACGGTCACCCAACCCACCGCCGGTATGCTGGATGCCATGGCCAGCGCGCCGACCGGCGACGATGTGTACGGCGAAGATCCGACCGTCAATCGCCTCGAAGCCGAGCTGGCCGCACGCCTGGGGTTCGCCGCAGCATTGTTCGTGCCCACGGGCACCATGAGCAACCTGCTGGGGTTGATGGCCCACTGCGAACGCGGCGACGAATACATCGTCGGCCAGCAGGCCCACACCTACAAGTACGAGGGTGGCGGGGCGGCGGTACTCGGTTCGATCCAGCCCCAGCCTCTCGACGTGCAGGCCGATGGCTCCCTGGACTTGGCGCACGTCGCGGCGGCGATCAAGCCCGACGACTTTCACTTTGCCCGTACCCGGTTGCTGGCATTGGAAAATACGATGCAGGGCAAGGTCCTGCCCCTGGAATACCTGGCCCGGGCCCGGCGCTTTACCCGGGACCATGGCCTGGCCCTGCATCTGGACGGCGCGCGGTTGTATAACGCAGCCGTCAAATTGAACGTCGACGCCCGGGAAATCACCCAACATTTCGATTCGGTGTCGGTGTGCCTGTCCAAGGGCTTGGGCGCTCCGGTGGGCTCGGTCCTGTGCGGTACGCCCGAGCTGATCGGCAAGGCACGCCGGCTGCGCAAGATGGTCGGTGGCGGCATGCGCCAAGCCGGGATCCTCGCGGCGGCGGGGCTGTATGCCTTGGAGCATAACGTCCAGCGCCTGGCGGATGACCACGCCAATGCCCAGCGGCTCGCCGAGGGCTTGCGGGCGGCAGGCTACGAGGTCGAGCCGGTGCAGACCAACATGGTCTATGTGCAAATGGGCGAGCGGGCCGAAGCGATCAAGGCATTTGCGGACGGGCGGGGCGTCAAGCTCAGCGCAGCGCCACGCCTGCGAATGGTCACGCACATGGACGTCAGCGCGGCGCAAATTGATCAGGTGGTCGCCACTTTCGTCGAATTTTCCCGCCAATGACCCGCCAACCGGGCCAATTGACAGTTTCTATCGCATAAACACGCTGTACCCCACGCAAAGGGCCGATATAATGCGGCCCTTTGCCGTTGCTTCGTCTGTTGACGTTACGCACAGGCCTTTGGCCGCAGCCTCCGTGGAAGAACCTAATGAAAAGCGCAGAAATCCGTGAAGCCTTCCTTCGCTTCTTCGAAGAGCAGGGCCACACCCGAGTAGCCTCCAGCTCTTTGATTCCGGGCAACGACCCGACCCTGCTGTTCACCAACGCGGGGATGAACCAGTTCAAGGACTGCTTCCTGGGCCAGGAAAAACGTGCCTACACCCGTGCGGTGAGCAGCCAGAAATGCGTACGCGCCGGCGGCAAGCACAACGACCTGGAAAACGTCGGCTATACCGCTCGTCACCACACTTTCTTCGAAATGCTGGGTAACTTCAGCTTCGGTGACTATTTCAAGCGCGACGCCATTACCTTCGCCTGGACGTTCCTGACGTCTGACAAGTGGCTGAACCTGCCCAAGGAAAAACTCTGGGTAACGGTCTACGCGAGTGACGACGAAGCCTACGACATCTGGACCAAAGAAGTCGGCGTCCCGGCTGAGCGCATGGTGCGCATCGGCGACAACAAGGGCGCGCCTTACGCCTCCGACAACTTCTGGACCATGGGCGACACCGGCCCGTGCGGCCCTTGCACCGAGATCTTCTACGACCACGGCGCCGACATCTGGGGCGGCCCACCCGGCTCGCCGGAAGAAGACGGCGACCGCTACATCGAGATCTGGAACAACGTCTTCATGCAGTTCAACCGCACCGCCGATGGCGTGTTGCATCCACTGCCAGCACCGTCGGTGGACACCGGCATGGGCCTTGAGCGGATCAGCGCGGTGCTGCAGCACGTCCATTCCAACTATGAAATCGACCTGTTCCAGAGCCTGCTGAGCGCGTCGGCCAAGGCCATCGGTTGCACCAACGACAACCAGGCTTCGCTGAAAGTGGTGGCCGACCACATCCGCTCCTGCGGCTTCCTGATCGCCGACGGCGTGCTGCCGTCCAACGAAGGCCGCGGCTACGTGCTGCGCCGGATCATCCGTCGCGCCTGCCGTCACGGCAACAAGCTGGGCGCCAAGGGCAGCTTCTTCTATCAGATCGTCGGGGCGCTGGTGGCCGAGATGGGCGAAGCCTTCCCGGAACTCAAGTTCCAGCAAGCGCACATCGAGCGCGTGCTCAAGGCTGAAGAAGAGCAATTCGCCAAGACCCTGGAGCAAGGCCTGAAGATCCTCGAGCAGGACCTGGCCGAACTCAAGGGCAACGTGGTCCCGGGCGACGTGGTGTTCAAGCTGTACGACACCTACGGCTTCCCGATGGACCTGACCGGCGACATCGCCCGCGAACGCAACCTGACCCTCGACGAGGAAGGTTTCGAGCGCGAGATGGAAGCCCAGCGCGTGCGTGCACGCTCCGCGAGTTCCTTCGGCATGGACTACAACAGCCTGGTCAAGGTTGACGTGGCCACCGAATTCACCGGCTACAGCGCAACCACCGGTTCGGCCAAGATCGTCGCCATCTATAAGGACGGCCAGTCGGTCGACATCCTGAGCGAAGGCCAGGAAGGCGTGATTGTCCTGGACAAGACACCGTTCTACGCCGAGTCCGGCGGCCAGATCGGCGATTGCGGCTACCTGCAGGCCGGCAACTCGCGGTTCGACGTGCGTGACACCACCAAGACTGGCGGCGCGTTCCTGCACCACGGCGTGCTGGCCTCCGGCAGCCTGATGATCGCTGCTCCCGTAGCCGCCCATGTCGATGCAGAGGTTCGTCACGCGACTTCGCTGAACCACTCCGCCACGCACTTGCTTCACGCAGCCTTGCGCCAGGTGCTGGGCGAACACGTCCAGCAGAAAGGCTCGTTGGTGGACAGTCAGCGCCTGCGTTTCGACTTCAGCCACTTCGAAGCCATCAAGCCTGAACAGCTCAAGGCGCTGGAAGACATCGTCAACGCCGAGATCCGCAAGAACTCCCCGGTCGAAACCGAGGAAACCGACATCGAGACGGCCAAGCGCAAGGGCGCGATGGCGCTGTTCGGCGAGAAGTACGGCGACAGCGTGCGTGTGCTGAGCATGGGCGATTTCTCCGTTGAGCTGTGCGGTGGCATCCACGCCAATCGCACCGGCGACATCGGCCTGCTGAAAATTGTCAGCGAAGGCGGCGTGGCCTCCGGCGTGCGGCGTATCGAGGCGGTCACTGGCGCTGCGGCGCTGGCGTACCTCAATGCGGCGGAAGAACAACTCAAGGAAGCGGCGAGCCTGATCAAGGGCAGCCGTGACAACCTGATCGACAAGCTGTCGGCTGTGCTGGAGCGCAACCGCGCGCTGGAAAAGCAACTCGAGCAGTTGCAGGCCAAGGCTGCCAGCGCCGCGGGCGACGATCTGTCGGCCCAGGCGGTGGACGTCAAGGGCGTCAAAGTGCTGGCCGCGCGTCTGGACGGCCAGGATGGCAAGGCGCTGCTGGCGCTGGTCGATCAACTGAAAAACAAACTCGGCCGCGCAGTGATCCTGCTCGGCGGTGTCCATGAGGAAAAGGTCGTTCTCGTCGCAGGCGTGACCAAAGACCTGACTGGCCAACTCAAAGCCGGTGATTTGATGAAGCAGGCCGCTGCAGCAGTGGGCGGGAAGGGCGGTGGTCGTCCGGACATGGCGCAAGGCGGCGGTACCGACGCCGGCGCATTGGACGCGGCACTGGCCCAGACCGTTGCATTTGTAGAGCAGGGTATTTAAGACGGCGCTCCGGGCTCGCCAAGGTGGGCCCGGCCGCTGTTGATTGATTATTTGGGCGCCCTTCATGGGCAGAGGCGGCTTTGAAATGGCTTTGATCGTACAGAAATTTGGAGGCACCTCGGTCGGCACCGTCGAGAGAATCGAACAAGTCGCCGACAAGGTTAAGAAATTCCGTGAAGCGGGCGACGACCTGGTGGTCGTGCTGTCGGCAATGAGCGGCGAGACCAACCGTCTGATCGATCTGGCCAAGCAAATCAGCGGCGACCAGCAACCGGTTCCCCGCGAGCTGGACGTGATCGTTTCCACCGGCGAGCAGGTGACCATCGCCTTGCTGGCCATGGCGCTGATCAAGCGTGGCGTGCCGGCAGTGTCCTACACCGGCAACCAGGTTCGTATCCTGACGGACAGTGCGCACAACAAAGCGCGTATCCTGCAGATCGATGACCAGAAAATTCGCGGCGACCTGAAGGCCGGTCGCGTCGTAGTGGTCGCCGGATTCCAGGGCGTGGATGAGCACGGCAACATCACCACCCTCGGCCGTGGCGGTTCCGACACCACCGGCGTGGCGCTGGCAGCGGCCCTCAAGGCTGACGAATGCCAGATCTATACCGATGTCGATGGCGTCTATACCACCGACCCGCGGGTCGTACCCGTGGCTCAGCGCCTGGACAAGATCACCTTCGAAGAGATGCTGGAAATGGCCAGCCTCGGTTCGAAGGTGTTGCAGATCCGTGCGGTTGAATTCGCTGGCAAGTACAACGTTCCGCTGCGCGTCCTGCACAGCTTCAAGGAGGGTCCGGGCACCCTCATTACTATTGATGAAGAGGAATCCATGGAACAGCCGATCATTTCCGGCATCGCTTTCAACCGCGATGAGGCCAAGCTGACCATCCGTGGCGTGCCAGACACCCCCGGCGTGGCGTTCAAGATTCTCGGCCCGATCAGTGCCGCCAACATCGAAGTCGACATGATCGTGCAGAACGTCGCGCACGATAACACCACCGACTTCACCTTCACCGTGCACCGCAACGACTATCAATCCGCCGAAGCTGTCTTGAAGAAAACGGCCGGCGAGATCGGTGCCCGCGAAGTGGTCGGCGACACCAAGATCGCCAAGGTCTCGATCGTCGGTGTCGGCATGCGTTCCCACGCAGGCGTGGCCAGCCGCATGTTCGAATCCCTGGCCAAGGAAAGCATCAATATCCAGATGATCTCCACCTCGGAAATCAAGGTTTCCGTGGTGATCGAAGAGAAGTACCTGGAGCTGGCCGTGCGCGCCCTGCACACGGCGTTTGAACTCGACGCTGCTGCCCGACAGGGCGAGTAAGGCGCTGTCCTGAGGGCGCGGTTTTCACCGCGCCCTTTGTTTTTCTGAATGGCGTGTCCCAAAACTGTTCTTTTGCGCGCGCTGGTCAATACTAGGCCTGTAGGCTGCGACCGTTTCGGTTGTAGGTCCCATGCCTTTTTTTGCAGACGGTTATCCCTTAAGTGAATTGCGTGAGGAGAAAGGTATGCTGATTCTGACCCGTCGGTGTGCAGAAAGCCTGATTATTGGCGATGGCGAAATCACCGTGACCGTGCTCGGCGTCAAAGGAAACCAAGTGCGTATCGGCGTCAACGCCCCGAAAGAGGTTGCTGTACACCGCGAGGAAATCTACCTGCGTATCAAGAAAGAGAAGGACGACGAACCAAGCCATTAATTTTTATCGATTTTTATGTTTGCAAACGGGGATGAAGGTGGTTAATATACGCCCCGTGTTGCGGAGAGCTGGCCGAGTGGCCGAAGGCGCTCCCCTGCTAAGGGAGTACACCTCAAAAGGGTGTCGGGGGTTCGAATCCCCCGTTCTCCGCCATTATTCGTTTAGTGCGCTGTAATCTGGCTTGATCGGTAAGTGTTTGAAATTACTGAAAAAAGCGCTTTACAAAAAGATTTGGCGACCTATAATGCGCGGCAACAAATGCACTCGTAGCTCAGCTGGATAGAGTACTCGGCTACGAACCGAGCGGTCACAGGTTCGAATCCTGTCGAGTGCACCAAACACCAAAAAGCCTGCGTTAAACGCGGGCTTTTTGCTGTCTGCGATTCAGGTTTTCACACATCCTTTCTCATCGAATACCACCTCTGCACTGCGACCCTTCTTGGTTTTGTAGGTATACCGCGTGCTCGAATTCCGCACCTTGATCGTGTCGGGCTTGCCAAGCGCGCTCTCGACATCTTGCTGGCTCATGCCAGCGATGATCCGTCGGTTGATGATCGCTTCGCGGCGCTGGCCGGCGCTGATCAGGTTCCCGCAGCGGTCTTCGAGGCGACCGACGATGGTCGGTTCCTTGCGCCTGGTTTTGTTTCCGGATGTTTGATGGCTCTCGGCTTCGGGGAGCATCGGCTCGATGTAGCCTGGGTTGAACGAATGGATCGGCTGCAGCGTCAGGGTTTCTCCCGGGCCGCAGCTCAAGGTCGTGTATGTGATCTGCCCGGCGATGTCTTCGCAGCGATGCACAAGGTGGTCAGCTGCCCAGAGCGGCAGGCAGGGCAGGGCGTAGAGCAAAAATAGACAGCGAAATCCAGGCATCCTGGCGTCCTCCTTGACGGTGAATAGAGCAAGGGTAGCTGCTGCACTTTTGCCAGGCGGTGTGTTTTCTTTTCAGAATAAGTCGTCGTAGATACGGAGGTTCAGCCTGTGTTCAGGTTTGTCTCGCAAGCGCTTGTTCTTGCCATGATTTTTTAACGTTTTACAGCGCCAAGCGGTGTATGATTGCGCCCGTCAGCCCCGCCGGGGCTTTGGAATATCTTCATGGACTTACCCAGTAGTTACTCAACAGCTCGTTTTGCCAATCATGAATTAACTGATTGATCCTTCCGGCGTGCTCCACTGCTGGGAGTGGAGTTCGCCTATGACTGAAATCGAAGTAAAAAAAACGCAGGAAAGCCTTCAGGATCGCCTCGCTCAAGTCGTTGAGCTGCTGCATCGCCAGCGCGTCGTGGAAGACCTGACGCATCGCCAGGAAGGGCCGCATCATGACCGGGTCGAGAACCTGGTCCACCGGCAGAACCTCGTCGAGTTGCAACGCAAGCTCGATGACCTGCACTCCGCCGACGTCGCCTACATTCTTGAAGCCTTGCCGCTGGAAGAGCGCCTGACGGTCTGGCAGTTGGTCCAGGCTGATCGTGACGGCGACATCTTGCTTGAAGTGTCCGACTCGGTTCGTGAAACCCTGATCGCCGACATGGATGATCATGAGCTTCTCGCCGCGGCCAAGGAAATGGACGCCGACGAGCTCGCCGACCTTGCCCCCGAACTGCCCCGCGACGTTGTCCATGAGCTGATGGAAGCCCTCGATGGCCAGCAGCGCGAGCGTGTGCGCTCGGCATTGTCTTATGACGAGGAGCAGGTCGGTGCGCTGATGGACTTCGAGATGGTGACGATCCGTGAGGATGTCAGTCTTGAAGTGGTCTTGCGCTACCTGCGTCGTCTCAAGGAGCTGCCGGGGCATACCGACAAGCTCTTCGTCGTCGACTATGACGGCGTGCTCAAGGGCGTACTGCCCATCAAGCGTTTGCTGGTCAACGACCCGGAAAAACAAGTGGCCGAGGTGATGGCCAGCGATCCCGTGAGCTTTCACCCTGACGAGAATGCCTACGATGCAGCCCAGGCGTTCGAACGCTACGACTTGATTTCGGCGCCGGTGGTGGACAAGAACGGCAAGCTGATCGGTCGTCTCACCATCGACGAAATGGTTGACCTGATCCGCGAGGAAAGCGAAAGCGAAGTCCTCAGCATGGCGGGTCTGCGGGAAGAAGAAGACATTTTTGCTTCTGTCTGGAAATCCCTGCGTAACCGCTGGGCCTGGCTGGCGATCAACCTGATCACGGCGTTTGTCGCCTCCCGCGTCATCGGCCTGTTCGAAGGCTCCATCGAGAAGCTGGTAGCACTGGCGGCGTTGATGCCTATCGTTGCCGGCATCGGCGGTAACTCCGGCAACCAGACCATCACCATGATCGTTCGCGCCATGGCGCTGGACCAGGTCAGCACGGGTAATACATCCCGGCTGATGCGCAAGGAACTGGCCGTGGCGTTGATCAATGGCGTCATCTGGGGCGGCGTGATTGGCGTGGTGGCCTATCTGCTCTATGGAAGCTGGTCGCTGGGCGTGGTCATGACCGCAGCGATGACCCTCAACCTGTTGCTGGCGGCGTTGATGGGGGTATTGATTCCCATGACGTTGGCTCGCCTGGGGCGCGATCCGGCGATGGGGGCCAGTGTGATGATCACCGCCATGACCGACAGCGGTGGGTTCTTTATCTTCCTGGGCCTGGCGACGATCTTCCTGCTCTGAATGGCTTATCAAGGAGCCCGCCCTGCCGGCGGGCTTTTTTCTGGCGATAGTTTTCCCGGCGACCAAATTCCAGGCAAAAAAAAGCCAGCGCAAGGCTGGCTTTTTACACCTTTGACGCGATTAGGACGCGTCTGCGGCCATTTCGGCGTCGTGGGCGATCAGCGAAACGAGGGCGTTCTGCTGGCGATGGGAAAGTTGTCGGAAGCGCTGAAGCAGCTCGCGTTCATGCAGCGAAAGCTCCGGGCTGTCGAGGCGCATGCTTAGCTCTTCGCCCAATGCACCTTCCTGAATCAGGCTTTGTTCCAGGCGCGCAATGATTTCGGAGTTCATGCTGCGGTGATGATTACGAGCCACCTCGGCAATGCGTTCGCGCATTCCGTCTGGCAGACGCACGACGAACTTGTCAGCCGTACGGCTGGAATAAATTGGCTTTGTCATTGGGCGCATATTTATTTAACCGGTTAGTTCAGGGGAGCGGTTCTCGGGATTGGCCGCAGGATGTCGATAGGACAAGGCCCGTAGCCAAATGTTCAACCTGAATTGTTAAGAGGCCCGCATCATGCCTCAAAATTGCCAGATCATTGGCGCCAATTCTGTGACAAATTCTGATCCGGGTAAAGGCGTTATGCCAGCACCTTTCATCAAAAAATGCGGACTGGTTTGAAAAAACCGTCAGGTTCCGCATTTGTGACCACTGCATCGTGTCGTTGTGCCATACCGTTGGGCGGATAACCGGTGCGGAGCAAGACGGCTGCTTTCCCTGTTACGTATAGGATAGTGGCAATTGGCCGATTTACTAGATCGACAAGCCTGGGACAGATGAGTGGCGGCTGGAGTCACCAGGATTTCGTTGACAGAAGAGCCGGGCCGTACCATTTGCCTACACTTAAAAGACGCGGACGCATGACAAACGCGGGGCTGGCCGTTAACATGCTCGCCGTCCAACGCACCGCGTTTCCCGCGGTCGACCCGTGTCTCAGTAGCTCAATTGGATAGAGCATCCCCCTCCTAAGGGGAAGGTTGGCAGTTCGAACCTGCCCTGGGACACCATTTCTTGTGCGAATCCTCCCAAGCCCTTCCACGAATCCTTAACGGATCGCTGTTTGCGGCCGATAACCCAATGAGGCCCCTTTCCTGACGTCGCGGCGTCCCGGAGCGGCTCGCGGTGGGTGTCGCGGTTGTCTATCATCTGCGCGCCTCGCCCAACCGCAGGGCGGTGTTGTGTTGTTTTTGCCATTGAGCTTATTTTCTTATTTGCCTGGACATCCTCGATGCTGGCGTACCACCAAAAAAGTTTTCTGATCGTCGATGATTTCTCGGACTTCCGCAGTTCCGTCCGGTCCATGCTGCGTGAGCTGGGCGTCAAGGACGTGGACACCGCCGATACGGGTGAAGTAGCGCTGCGCATGTGCTCGCAGAAGCGCTATGACTTTATCCTGCAGGACTATCACCTGGGTGATGGACGTAAAAATGGTCAGCAGGTCCTGGAGGACCTGATGATCGAGAAATTGATCAGCCATGAAAGCGTCTTCCTCATGGTGACCGCCGAGACCAGCCAGGCGATGGTGCTCAGTGCCTTGGAGCATGAGCCCGATGCATACCTGACCAAGCCATTCAATCGCTCCGGCCTGGCCCAGCGGTTGGAGCGGCTTGAGCAACGCAAGACGCTGCTCAAGCCGATCCTGCAGGCCCTCGATCGTGGCAAGCCGATGGAAGTGCTCAATGCCTGTATCGCACTGTGCAAGCAGGACCCGCGCTACGGGCCGCTGTGCCTGCGCTATCGGGCCGATGCGCTGCGCGACCTGAATCAGAACGAGGCCCTTGAGCGGTTGTACAATTCCATCATCGCGGATCGGCCGTTGCCGTGGGCGTACGCAGGGTTGGGTAAATTGCTCTTCAAGCGTGGGCAGATAGGCGAAGCCAAGGCTGTCTATGAAAAAGCCCTGAAAGTCTTTCCGATGATGCCGGCGTTGTACGACGGCATGGCCGATGTGCTGGTGGCCGAAGGCGACACCAAGCAGGCTCAAAGTGTGCTGGAAGAGGCTGTCCGCCTGTCGCCCCTGGCGGTGCGCCGACAAGCGCTGTTGGGCAAGTTGGCGATGACCAACGAGGATTACGACACCGCTTCAAAAGCCTATCGCCAAGCGGTGGGGCAGGGTGCGCAGTCACGCTTCAAGGACCCGGAAACCAACCTTGGACTCGCCCATGCGTTGATCAGCAAGGGCAGCGAAAAGGGCCTGGACACTCGGACCCGCCTGGAAATCAACACGACGCTCAGCGCCGTGGCGAAGGAAAACCCTAGCGATCCGGGCCTGCAGGTGCGGGCGCGCCTGATGAAAGCCACGAGCCTGCTGCTCAACGATGCCGAAACTGCCGAGAAGTTGACCGAGCAAGCCTTGCAGCGCCTCGACGGCATGGAGCAGTTCATGAGCGCCGAAGCCGCGTTGCTGGTGGCCAAGCAGTTGCAGATGCTTGGCCAGACCAGCGCCGGCGAGTCGATGCTCAAGAACTGCGCGGAAATCTACGGTGATGATCCGGCGGTCATGCAAGGCATCGCCAAGCTCACCGACGACCCGAACATTCTCAACCAGGGCAATGCCGCCGCCGAGCTGAACCGCGAAGGCGTGCGCGTCTACAAGACGGGCGCATTGCCCGAGGCGCGGGAGCTGTTCCGGCGGGCCCTGAAGATGCAACCGAAAAACATCAGTATTGCTTTGAACATGGCGCAATCCCTGCTGCATGGCACCGATACCAGTGTGGAGTCGGAGCTGCTGCAGGAATGCCGCGCCTGCCTGAAACTGGTGGGCATGATGCCCGACACCGATGCGCGTCATGCGCGCTATCAAAAACTGCGAAGCAAGGCATTTGGCGATGAATGACAGCGAACAGGCACTCGATTTTTCCACGGTGATCGCGTCTACCGTGCATGACATGAAAAACTCCCTGACCTTGCTCATGCAGGCGCATACGCAATGGCTCGAGCGCTTGCCGGAGCGCGAGCGGCAGACGTCGGAGCAGGGCGTGATGGACTTCGAGTTCGCTCACCTCAATGGCCTCCTGGTGCAATTGTTGGGGCTTTACAAACTCGGGGTGAACCAACTGCCGCTGCATCCGGCCTATCACGAGCTGGATGACTTCATCGAAGCGCAACTGGCCGGCCACCAAGACGTGTTCCGCAGTCGCGGGATCATGGCCACATACGAAGTCGATCCGCTGAGCCCGCTGGGTTTCTTCGACCGTGAGCTGATTGCTTCGGTGCTCGATAACACGATCAACAACGCCATTCGCCATGCCCGGCAGGCATTGCTGATCAGCGTGAGCGACGAGGCTGGGCAGCTTGTGTTGACCATCAATGATGATGGCGAAGGTTATCCGCGTGAAATGATCGAGCGTCAGGCCGAGTATGTGCAGGGCATCAACCACAGCAGCGGCAGCACCGGGCTGGGCCTGTACTTCGCCGCCAGGATCGCCGGGCTGCACCAGCGTGGCGGCTTGAGCGGGCGTACCGAGATTGCCAATGGCGGTGTGCTGGGCGGTGGGGTGTTCAGGCTTTATCTGCCCTGAGCCAATCTCCGGGTCGGTACAGAACC
>NZ_JAOSHO010000134.1 GCF_025917275.1 Pseudomonas agronomica
TAACAGTGAATTTTTGCCAGGCGCGTAGTTGCTTTCTGGCGGTGTTGTGGGAAGCGACGACAAACTCTTAGTTTCGAATGGGGGCAACGAGGATAGATATTTCCGACAAAAGTGTAGGAAACAAGCAACACGCGACATGACCCCAAATAAAAAAGGCCGCTGCAAAACGCAGCGGCCTAAACGTGACGTTGCAAAGGAGCTACAAATCAACGTCAGTGGACACGGGGATGATGGATCGATGTGCAATCCATCCGAATGACGGTGCGCCGGCGCGAGGGACGCCGGACGACATGTGCTTGCAGGCCCGTTGCCCTGCAAGCCCGGCCAGCATAGGGATCGGGCGCTGCGGGAAACAGCCCGGTTTCGGACATGCACTGTTGCGGTGCGCGCAACAGTTGCCCGCGCCACGATCGTTATGCGCGGCGCTGATAACCCATCATCCGTCCTGTTCATGCGCAGCGCAGACGCCCTTCCCGTATGGGCTGTAATCCTTTTTAGGTACAGCGCGAATACCCCCTTGGTGCGCTTATCGCCCATGACGTGCGGCAGTAGGGTGAAGGCTCTGTCACTCACCGGGGAAGACGCATGACAACAATAACAATGCGCGCCATCTTCAAGCCGCAGGCGCTGGCCGTCGCGGTGGCCTTGGGTTGCTGTGCCCAGGCGCAGGCCGTTTCTTTCAACATTGGCGAAATCGAGGGTCAGTTCGACTCCTCGCTGTCCGTTGGCGCGAGCTGGGGCATGCGCGATGCCGACAAGGATCTGGTCGGTACGGTCAACGGGGGGAGGGGGCAATCGTCCACCGGTGACGATGGACGACTGAACTTCAAGAAGGGCGAGACCTTTTCGAAAATCTTCAAGGGCTTGCACGACCTGGAACTCAAGTACGGCGACACCGGTGTGTTCGTGCGTGGCAAGTATTGGTATGACTTCGAGCTCAAGGATGAAAACCGTGAGTTCAAGGACATCAGCGACAGCAATCGCAAAGAGGGTGCCAAGTCCTCAGGCGCGGAAATTCTCGATGCCTTCGTCTATCACAACTATTCCATCGCCGATTTGCCCGGCACCGTGCGCGCCGGCAAGCAGGTGGTCAGTTGGGGTGAAAGTACTTTCATCGGCAACTCCATCAACAGCATCAACCCGATCGACGTGTCGGCGTTCCGTCGCCCGGGTGCGGAGATCAAGGAAGGCCTGATCCCGGTGAACATGCTGTTCGCCTCCCAGGGCCTGACCGACAAACTCACCATCGAAGGTTTCTACCAGTTGGAGTGGGACCAGACGGTTGTCGACAACTGCGGGACGTTCTTTGGTAACGATGTGGTGGCCGATGGGTGTACCAGTGGATACACGGTGGGCAGTCCGGCAATTGCTCCGTTCGTGCCATTGACCCAGGCCTTCGGGCAGGGCATCCGGGTGACTGACGAAGGCGTTGTGATTGCCCGTGGTGCGGACCGCGATGCGCGGGATTCCGGGCAGTGGGGCACGGCGTTGCGTTGGCTCGGTGACGACACGGAATACGGCTTGTACTTCATGAATTATCACAGTCGTACGCCGACCGTGGGCACCACCACGGCAGGGGCTTCCACGCTGGCCGCCCTGCCAGGGATGGTCGCGATAGCCAACGGGATAGTACCGGGTAGCGGTGCGGGTCTGGCCCAAAGCGTAATGCTGGGTCGCGGTGGCTATTATCTCGAATACCCCGAAGACATCCGTCTGTACGGCGCAAGCTTCTCCACCACGCTGCCCACCGGTACCGCGTGGACCGGCGAGATCAGCTATCGGCCCAACGCACCGGTGCAGGTCAACACCAACGACCTGACGCTCGCATTGGTAAACCCGATCGCGGGTGGCGCCGCATCACCCATCGCCACTTCCGCCGGCGCCGACAACACCGGCTACCGCCGCAAGGAAGTCACCCAGGTCCAGAGCACCCTGACGCACTTCTTCGACCAGGTCCTGGGCGCCGATCGCCTGACCGTGGTGGGCGAGGCGGCGGTGGTGCACGTCGGTGGCCTGGAATCGAAGGACAAGCTGCGTTACGGCCGCGATTCGGTCTACGGCCAGTACGGCTTCAACGGCGACACCGACGGTTTCGTCACGTCGACGTCCTGGGGCTACCGTGCCCGGGCGATCCTCGACTATTCCAACGTCATCGGCGGGGTGAACTTCAAGCCCAACGTGTCCTGGTCCCATGACGTGGCCGGCTATGGTCCCAACGGTTTGTTCAACGAGGGCGCCAAGGCCATCAGCGTGGGTGTCGATGCCGATTACCGCAACACCTATACCGCCAGCCTGAGCTACACCGATTTCTTCGGCGGCGATTACAACGTTCTCGAAGACCGCGACTTCCTCGCGCTGAGCTTCGGCGTGAACTTCTGATCTGGCTGACAAGGAAAACCCAATGCGCAAGATGATCCTGCAATGCGGTGCCCTGGCCCTGAGCCTGCTGGCTGCGAACGTAATGGCGGCGGTGTCGCCGGAGGAAGCGAACAAACTGGGCACCAGCCTGACGCCACTGGGGGCGGAGAAGGCCGGTAACGCCGATGGCTCGATCCCGGCCTGGACCGGCGGCATTGCGAAAAACGCCGGTGCGGTGGACAGCAAAGGCTTCCTGGCCGACCCGTTCGCCAATGAAAAACCGCTGTTCACCATCACCGCCGCGACCGTGGACAAGTACAAGGACAAGCTGTCCGACGGCCAGGTCGCGATGTTCAAGCGCTACCCGGAAACCTACAAGATCCCGGTCTACCCGACCCATCGCAGCGTCGGCCTGCCGCCAGAAGTCTATGAAGCGGCCAAGCGCAGCGCGCTCAATGTGAACGCGATCAACGATGGCAACGGCCTGGCCAATTTCACCGGCAACCGCTACTACGCGTTTCCGATCCCGAAGAATGGCGTTGAAGTACTGTGGAACCACATCACTCGTTATCACGGCGGCAACCTGCGGCGTGTCATCATCCAGGCCACGCCGCAGACCAACGGCAGCTACACGCCGATCCGTTTTGAAGAAGAGATCGCCGTGCCGTTCCTGATCAAGGACGCCGATCCGGACAAAGCCAGCAACGTGCTGACCTATTTCAAGCAGGAGGTGACGGCCCCGGCGCGCCTGGCCGGTAGTGTGTTGCTGGTGCACGAGACGCTCGACCAAGTGAAGGAGCCGCGCCTGGCGTGGATCTACAACGCCGGCCAGCGCCGCGTGCGTCGCGCCCCGCAAGTGGCCTACGACGGCCCGGGCACCGCCGCCGACGGGTTGCGTACGTCGGACAACTTCGACCTGTTCTCCGGTGCGCCGGATCGCTACGACTGGAAACTGGTTGGCAAGAAGGAAATGTACATCCCGTACAACAGCTACAAACTCGATTCGCCGAGCCTCAAGTATGACGACGTGATCAAGGCCGGCCACATCAACCAGGACCTGACCCGCTATGAGTTGCACCGTGTCTGGGAAGTGATCGGTACGGTCAAGCCCAGCGAGCGGCACATCTACGCCAAGCGCCACATGTACATCGACGAGGACAGCTGGCAGGCGGCGCTGGTGGACCACTATGACGGCCGCGGCCAGTTGTGGCGTGTCGCCGAAGGGCATGCCCAGTTCTACTACGACCACCAGAACCCGGGCTACACGCTTGAAGCGCTCTACGACATCATCGCTGGCCGCTACATCGCCCTGGGGATGAAGAACGAAGAGAAGCACGCCTACGTCTATGGCTTCGAGGCTCGTGCAGCCGACTACACCCCGGCGGCGCTACGTTCGAGTGGAGTCCGGTAGAGCGGCCCGTACTGTGGCGAGGGGAGCTTGCTCCCGCTGGGCCGCGCAGCGGCCCCAATCGCCCTTCAGGCGAAAATAGCAAACCGATGACCGGCAGCTGGGCTGCCGGTCTTTTTTTTATGGCCGCCAATCAGCGCGCTGAATACTTCTCCTAAGGTGGTCGACAGAGGTCTAGGGTGAAGGAACAACAATAAAAGGGACCTTGCACAATGACCGCCATGACTCCGTGTCCGGACCGTCCTGGGCTGTTGCCTCGCCTGTCTTCGACGCATGTGTCGCGCCGGTCGTTGAGCGAGCCCCTGCTGGCGTCCGAGGCGCGAGTCAAGCTGCTGTGCGCGCCGGCCGGCAGCGGCAAGAGCGCATTGTTCGCCGAATGCTTCTTGCAGGCCCCGGCTGAGTGCCGGTTGCACTGGCTGCCGTTGGCAGGCGCGGCACTCGATGCCGCGCAGCTGTGTGAATGCCTGGCGCAAGCCCTTGGCCTGCCCGTCACGGATGAGGCAAGCCTGTCGGCCCATCTGGCCCGTTTGCAGACCCCCACGTGGCTGTTCCTGGACGATTATTGCCGAGTGCCCAACCCTGAGCTGGACCAATTGCTCGACCGTTTGTTGAACGCCAGCAGTCCCGCGTTGCATCTGTGGCTCAATGGTCGCCGGCGTCCTCACTGCAACTGGCCGCGCCTGCTGCTCGATGACGAATTGTATGAGTTCGACGCCAAAGCCTTGGTGTTTGGCGTCGAGGATGTCCAGCAATTCCTCAGCCACTTGCCCGGCCCGCTGGCGGCCCGCACCGCCCGCGAAGTCATCCAGCGCAGCGGTGGCTGGTGCGCCGGGGTGCGCATTTCATTGCTGGAACGTTGTGAATGGGCGCGTCGTCACGCCGCGCCGGGTCGTCCCGGTACATTGCTCGATTACCTGCAATACGAACTGTTCGGCACCCTCACGCCCGAGCTGGCCCAGGCCTGGCGGGTGCTGGCGCATCTGCCGCGTTTCAATGCGCGACTCTGTGAGCATCTGTTCGGTGACACCGTGGGGGCTGAGTGCCTTCCCCTATTGCGGGACCTGGGCTGTTTTATCGAACCGTGGGAAGCGTCTTCGGACTGGCTGCAGATTTTCCCGCCGCTGGCCCGACTGGTGCGCGATGAACCTTGGCCCCAGGGGCGTTCCTGGCACCGACGAGCCTGCCAATGGTTCGCCGCCGAACAGGATTGGCCCATGGCGTTCGAGCAAGCCATGCAGGCCGGGGAGTTCGAGGCAGCCGTCAGTTTCCTGCAGCATTTGAATTTCGAGCATGTGTTGCAACGCAGCAATGCCCAGCTCTTGCTGAACCTGCACGACCAGCAGGATGAAGCGCTGTCGCTCGGGACGGCGCAATCGGTAGGCCTGGTGACCACGGCCTTGATGTTTGCCGGACGTTTCGAGCAGGCAGAGGTGTGCATCGAACAGTTGATCAAATTCATGCCCCAGCCCCTGGCTTGCCTGCAGCGACAGTTAATCGGCCGGTGGCAGGTCCTGCGTGGATGGTTGCTGCACCTTCGAGGCGAAGGCGAACAGGCCCGCGAGCATTTTCTCCAGGCCCAGGCCAGCCTGGACCCGGACGCCTGGGCACTTCGAGTGTTGTGTTTGATCGGTCAGACGCAACAGGCACTGCTCAACGGTGAGCTGGCCTCTGCACAATGGATCAATCGCCAGGCATTGTGTCTGGCGCGTGCGCACGGCTCACTGGTATTTGAAGGCCTGCTGGAACTGGATCACGCCCAGATCCTGGAACAGCGGGGTGCTCCCCACCGTGCCGATCATTTGCTGGGCGCTGTCCAGGCATTGCTCGACAAGCCTGGGCAGGACTTTTGCGCGTTGCTGGGGCGAATTGCCCTGCGCCGCGGGCGATTGGCCTTGCGCATGGGTCTTGACGAACAGGCAAAGGAGCACTTCCAGGCGGGCCTGGAAACGGGCTTGCGCAACCAGGACAAACAAGTTCTCTATGGCTTTCTCGGCAAGGCCAGCCTTGCCGCCAACCAGGGCGACTATGGCGAGGCCTTCATGCAGCTTCGCGACGCCGAGCGCATCATGCAGCAGCGGTACATTCCCGATACGGTGTACCGTGGCGTGTTGCTGCAGACCAGTTGTCAATTCTGGTTGCAGCAGGGGCGCCCGGAACTGGCTCACGAAGTGCTGACCCGGGTGTTGCGGCATTTTCACGGCCCGCAGGCCAAGCAGGCGCCGCCCGCAACGTTGGAGCTGATTCCACGCCTTGAATATCTTTTGATCCTCACAGAGGTTTATCTGCAACGGGCGCAAGAACCCCAGGCTCGCCTGAAAGACATGATCGTCCAGGCGCAACGCCGTGAAATGCATGGGCTGGAAACCGAGTTGTACCTGGCCTTGGCTGAAGTAGCCTGGTTGTCCGCCGACCGCGGCCACGCGCGTTCGTTGATGGAAGAGGGCTTGCAGCGTGTCGCCTGTTGGCGGGCGCAACAAGCCCTGCATGAGCTGCGCTTGCGCCAGCCTGAGCTACTGCGCTGGATTGAATCGGCGGAGCCAGTCGAGCAGGCGGCCGTGCTGGCCGAAGAAACGGTACTCAGTCAGCGTGAACTCGAAGTGCTTGAGTTAATTGCACAAGGTCATTCAAACCAACAGATCGCCGAACAGTTATTCATCTCACTGCACACGGTCAAAACTCATTCGCGTCGTATTCATAGCAAGTTGGGCGTGCAACGGCGTACGCAAGCCGTGGCCAAGGCCAAGTTCATGGGCGTGATGAATTAAACCTGGTTGTGCTTTACACGTACTTACATTTGCCGTTGTAGCGTTTAAGGATATTTGAGGTATAACTGCCGGGCTGAAGTGGCAAAGGCGATTGATGTTCTTTGTCTCAGTGATGGCGCTATTAATAGCGCTGTCATATTAAATAGCTCGAACCGGAAGTTCGAGTCCACTCCATAACAAGGATGTTTTATGTACGCTTCATTTTTTTCTTCAACTTCGCAAAGGCTGGCTGCACTCAAGAAAACGCGCGTGGATTTTGCCGTGCGGGTGCTGCTGGGCCAAGCATTGGAAAAGCTGCGAATCAATCCGCACACGACTTATTTAACGACGGCCAGCGAAGAGAATCTGTCTTCTGTTACCTTGTTTGATGAAACGTTGGCGTGCGTTGAAAAACAGAGTTGCCCCACTTATACGCAAGGGACGAATGAAATCTTCAACAAGCGTTATTCGTTCGCCCCGGAGGATCGGGTCAAGGCGCTTGATCTGATTGCCTTTGAAAAAATCGTTCTGGGTATTGTCTCGAGCCTGGTCGAGAAGCCGGCGATGGATCTGTCCTGGCCGGGTCTGAAGTCGGTAACACCCAAGGACATGGAGGCGGTCTTGAAAACGTATCTACCGGGCCTCGACTTGAATGACATCCATGTCACCGGTTTCGCCACCGATGAACGGGGCGGTCGGACAATTGCCTCGTCACAGACGCTGGCAGACCACCTGCTCGGGCATTTCGGCAATAACGACATTCCTTATCATGCAGAGGGCGACCATCAAGCGGTGAACCTGGTCCCTTTCTCCAGTGAAGAGATGCATCGGCACCCACTGCTGACCGCCGGGCACCTCAACGATCTGCTGATCAAGATCCTACCGCGCTTCCTGGTCTGATCCCACGCTGGCCTCATAACCCATCCGCCAGCTCACGGCCCGGGTCGCCGCCAACAAGCGTTGCGCCGCCGGGCCATTTTCATCAGCGTGAAACAGCGAAGTCGGGCCAACAATGGTGATGACTGCCGTGACTTGGCCCATGGCGTTGAACACCGGCGCGGACAAGGCATCTACCCCAGGCATCAACAAACCGTGCACATGGTGCAGCCCGCGTTGGCGGATGTGTTCGCACAGCGCCACGTAGGCCTGGTCGTCAGCCAGCGCATGACCGTGTGTCGCGCGGATTTCGTCCTCACGCAATCCGACGGTTTCGCGCGCCGGCAGGTAAGCGCTGAAAACCAGTCCCGTGGAGGAGCTGAGCAACGGCAACACCGAGCCCAGTTGCGTCACCACGGTGACGGCCCGCACGGCCGGCTCGATCCGCACCACGGTCGCGCCGTGATTCCCCCACACCGCCAGGAAACAGGTTTCGTTCAGGTCGTCGCGCAACTCGGCCAAGGGCAGGGCGGCTACTTGCAGCACATCCATGCCGTTCAAGGCCGCCAGGCCCACGCGCAAGGCTTCGCGGCCCAGGCCGTAGTGATTGGTGGCGGTGTTCTGTTCGGCAAAGCCGCTGGCGATCAACGCTTGCAGGTAACGATGGACCTTGCTCGCCGGCATCTGCACGTGCTCGGCCAGGCGCGACAATGATGTGGAGGGGGACAGTTCGGCCAAGGCCTTGAGGATGTCGGTGCCGACCTCGGCCGAGCGGACTTTCTGTTTACCGTTGCTGGGCAGGTTTTCCATGGAGGTGCGGGTCCGGAGGGCGAATGGGCGTCTTTATAGCTTGACGGTCGTCGTCGAGCAAATTACGTTATGCGTAATTGAATTACGATAAAAATAACCCGGTGCGCCTCGGACATCGAACGATGTGAGGGGCCGCATCTCAGGAGGCTCCATGAACCTGGATTCCACGCCGTCGGATCTGGCTTATCTGTCTGGCTTCGGCAACGAGTTCGCCAGCGAAGCGTTGCCTGGCGCACTGCCGGTTGGCCAGAACTCTCCGCAGAAAGCACCGTACGGTCTCTATGCCGAACTGTTTTCTGGCACCGCTTTCACCATGGCCCGCAGCGAAACGCGGCGAACCTGGATGTACCGCATCCGGCCCTCGGCCAATCATCCGGCCTTTGCCAGGCTTGATCGTCAGTTGGCGGGTGGTCCACTGGGTGAGGTCACGCCTAATCGCCTGCGCTGGAACCCGCTGGAGATCCCTGCGCAGCCGACCGATTTCATCGACGGGCTGGTGCGCATGGCGGCCAATGCCGGTTCGGACAAACCGGCCGGCATCAGCATCTATCACTACTGCGCGAACCGCTCCATGGAGCGGGTGTTCTTCAACGCCGATGGCGAATGGCTGATCGTGCCGCAACTCGGGCGCTTGCGGATCATCACTGAATTGGGTGTGCTGGAGCTGGCGCCGCTGGAAATTGCCGTGCTGCCGCGCGGGTTGAAGTGGCGCGTCGAGCTCCTCGAGCCGCAGGCTCGAGGCTACATCGCTGAAAACCATGGCGCGCCATTGCGGCTACCGGACCTGGGGCCTATCGGCAGCAATGGCCTGGCTAATCCCCGGGATTTCCTGACGCCTGTCGCCCATTACGAAAACCTCGCGCAGCCGACCACGCTGGTACAGAAATTCCTGGGTGAGTTGTGGGCTTGCGAGCTGGATCACTCACCCTTCGACGTGGTGGCCTGGCACGGCAATAACGTGCCGTATAAATATGACCTGCGTCGATTCAACACGATCGGCACGGTCAGCTTCGACCACCCGGATCCGTCGATCTTCACCGTGCTGACTTCCCCCACCAGTGTTCACGGCTTGGCAAATCTCGATTTCGTGATCTTCCCACCGCGTTGGATGGTGGCGGAAAACACCTTCCGTCCGCCGTGGTTCCACCGCAACCTGATGAATGAATTCATGGGCCTGATCCAGGGCGCCTACGATGCCAAGGCCGAAGGTTTCCTGCCCGGAGGCGCATCGTTGCACAGTTGCATGAGTGCCCATGGTCCCGACGGCGAAACGTGCACCAAGGCCATCAATGCCGAACTCAAGCCGGCGAAAATCGACAACACCATGGCGTTCATGTTCGAAACCAGCCAAGTGCTGCGCCCGAGCCGTTTCGCCCTGGACTGCCCACAATTGCAAACGGACTACGATGCCTGCTGGGCCTCGTTGCCGGTCACGTTCGACCCGATCCGGAGATAATCCATGACTCACGTTTCCCCCACCCGCAGCTGGGTCGCCTCCGCCAACGATCATGCCGACTTCCCGTTGCAGAACCTGCCGCTGGGCATTTTCAGCATCGCTGGCGGCGCCCCGCGGAGCGGCGTTGCCATTGGCGAGCGGATTTTCGATCTGCAGGCAGCGTTGCAGGCAGGCCTGTTCGAGAGCGCGGCGGGCGACGCTGTCGCGGCCATGGACGGTGGTCAACTGAACGCCTTCTTCGACTTGGGCCGTAGCGCCCGGGTCGCCTTGCGTGAGCGGCTCCTTGAGCTGCTGCGCGAAGACAGTCCGTTGCGGGACAAGATCGAAGCCCAGGGTGACAGGCTGTTGCCCCGTGCGGCGGACTGCCAGATGCACCTGCCGGCGAAAATCAGCGACTACACCGATTTCTACGTCGGCATCGAGCACGCGCAAAATGTCGGCAAGCTGTTCCGACCTGACAATCCGCTGCTGCCCAACTACAAATACGTGCCCATCGGCTACCACGGTCGCGCCTCGACGGTCCGCCCGTCCGGCACCGATGTGCGCCGCCCGAAGGGCCAGACCTTGCCGGCTGGCCAGACGGAGCCGACGTTCGGCCCCTGCGCACGGTTGGATTATGAACTCGAGTTGGGCATCTGGATCGGCCAAGGCAATGCCTTGGGCGAGCCTATCGCCATTGGTGACGCTGCCGAGCACATTGCCGGTTTCTGCCTGCTCAATGACTGGTCGGCGCGGGATATCCAGGCCTGGGAATATCAGCCGCTGGGGCCGTTCCTGTCGAAAAGCTTCCTGACCAGTGTCTCGCCCTGGGTGGTCACCGCTGAAGCCTTGGAACCGTTCCGTCGTCCCCAACCGGCGCGTCCCGAGGGCGATCCGCAGCCGCTGCCGTACCTGCTGGACACGCGTGACCAGGCCGGCGGTGCATTCGACATCGAGTTGGAGGTGCTGCTGCTGACCGAAACCATGCGCGAACAGAACCTGCCGGCGCATCGGTTGACCCTCAGCAATACCCGATACATGTACTGGACCGTGGCGCAGATGGTGGCGCACCACAGCGTCAACGGCTGCCAGTTACAGGCAGGTGACCTGTTTGGCTCGGGCACGTTGTCGGGACCGGAAAATGGTCAGTTCGGCAGCCTGCTGGAAATCACCGAGGGCGGCAAGAAGCCGATCGAACTGGCGTCCGGCGAAGTTCGCAAGTTCCTTGAGGACGGCGATGAAATCATCCTGCGCGCGCGTTGCAGCCGTGAAGGCATGACGTCCATCGGCTTCGGCGAATGTCGCGGCAAGATCCTGCCGGCACGGTGAGGAGCGGGGCATGGAACTCTATACCTATTACCGGTCCACTTCGTCGTATCGGGTGCGTATTGCCTTGGCGCTCAAGGGGCTGGATTACCAGGCCCTGCCGATCAACCTGATCGCCGCGCCCGGAGGCGAGCATCGCCAGCCGGCTTACCTGGCCATCAACCCGCAAGGGCGGGTACCGGCATTGCGCACCGATGAAGGGGCGTTGGTGGTGCAGTCGCCGGCCATCATCGAATACCTTGAGGAGCGTTATCCCCAGGTGCCGCTGCTCAGCGGCGACCTTGTGGTTCGTGCCCATGAGCGGGGCGTCGCGGCGCTGATTGGCTGCGATATTCATCCCCTGCACAACGTCAGCGTGCTCAACAAGCTGCGCAAGTGGGGACACGATGAGACGCAGGTGACGGAGTGGATCGCGGATTGGATCAGCCAGGGACTGACGGCGGTGGAGCAGTTGATTGGCGACGACGGCTATTGCTTCGGCGCGCTGCCAGGCGTGGCGGATGTGTACCTGATCCCGCAGTCGTACGCCGCCGAGCGGTTCAATGTCTCGTTGCAACCGTATCCCCGAATCCGGCGGGTTGCGGCGTTGGCGGCCGAGCATGCGGCGTTCCGGAAGGCGCATCCGGCGAACCAGCCTGACACCCCGGCTTGATGTCCATGTAGATGAGTCTGGGAT
>NZ_JAOSHO010000135.1 GCF_025917275.1 Pseudomonas agronomica
TCGGCAGCTCCTACAAGGGTGGAGCCCAGCAAGAGCAAGCTCCCTCGCCACAAAAGTAGTCGCTTCACAGCCCCAGGTTCGGTCGGTTCGAGCCTGGGCTCACACCGGCCTGGCCTTGAGACTCCGCGCATACCAAGGCCTCTGCGGCACGCGGCGGAACAGTTGCGCCAGCTTGTCGTCATCGCTGCCAAACGTAATGCGCAACGCCAGTTTCATGGTTTCCGGATCCATCTCCACCGAACGCCCAACCTGCAACCCCGGCGTGGTGCTGCAGCCGTGGGTGTCCGGGCCCAGCCACGGGTCGGCGATTTCCACCCAGCGGCCCGGGGCGAACCAGGGCACGCCGTTGACTTCGAGCCGGCTCACTTCGCCAGGATGAAAACGTTCGTGGGCACGGAACCAGTCTTCGAGGCGGTCGTCGATCCAGCCATGGAAGGCCCAGAACACCGGGTTTACGTGGGAGGAAAACGGATCGCCGAGAAAGTCGTTTTCCGGTTCGAACCAGCGTTGGGCGAAGTCGGCCTGGTCACGGGCGAACGGCACCGGATGACCGTTGGACGGATCGCGCGGCACCGAGGCCCAGCGCATGTGCAGCCAGTCGTGCAGGCCCAATTCCACTTCCGAACCGAACTGGCCCAAGGTCAGTTTCGATAGATAGCGCGGGTCGCGATAGCGTGATTCCCACACCTGGAAATTACTGTGATAGGTCTCGGCGGTCTTGATGTCGCTGACCCACTGGGCGTATTGCTCGTCGCCACGGGCCAGCCAGGTCGGTGGCAGCGCCGTCCCGTCGACGTTGTCGAAATACCGGGCAAAGCCCAGGCGATCACGCTCCAACTCCGGTTGCGGCAATGGGAAACGTGGCCATGACGGCAGCGGTTGGAAAGAACGCGCGGTGCCGAGCATATGCCGGTGCATGAAAAAGAAATCCACGCCGGAGCCGTTGCGGTCCTTGCGCGGCCCACGGGCGTCACGCTCGTTGTCTCGCGGCCCGGGTTGCCAGCCGATGCCGCGCAGGGCGTCGCGCTTGTCTTCGTCGAGGGTGTGCCATTTGTCTCGCGAGGCATGCCAGAGTTGGTGGAACAGCCGGTGTTCGGGCGACACCAGCCAGGCCAGCAGCTTCGGGCTCAGCGGTGTCCGTTCCCGGGCTTCGGGGAATCGCTGTTTGACGGCAACAAATTGATTGTCGAGTTCCGGCAATGCCAACGGGCGATCCAACCGCAACACTCGGCCGCCGAGGGTGGCCGGGCCGGCGTTGCCGAAACCGGCCCAGACTTCGTCGAGGGTCATGATGAACTCGTAGTCCGGTGCGTCATGCCTGGCACCGATCAAGCGCCAGCTCAGCTGCTTTGGGTCGCTGCCAGCCAGGTCGCCCAATACGCGATAACGCGGCTCATCCCCCGCGCGCAAGCGTTCGGCGGTGTCGAGGTAACCCACCAGGCCACGGCCCTTGTGGGCGACGTCGAGGAAGACTTCCAGGTTGTCGTCCGGCAAGCCGTCGAGGCCGGCATCGCGCCCGCTGAAACGAATCGTCCAAATTCCCCGCAGGGTGTTCGCCCGACGCTGTCCGGCGACGTCGGCCACATCGAAGGAAGCCTCGCCGGGGGTGATGGTCGGGTCCGGCCGGGTCAGTTCGCGATGCCCGTAATACACCGCAGGCACGGCGGCACCGGTCAGCGCCAGGCCCGCCATGAACCATCGTCGAGAAATCGTCATTGCCTTACCTGTGTTCGCCCTGGGGTGGGCTTTATCCAAGCTAGAACGATGGGCGTCCTGACAAATTTATAGAGGCTGTGAGGGCCTCATCGCGAGCAAGCTCGCTCCCACAGGTGAGCGCATTCCAAATGTGGGAGCGAGCTTGCTCGCGACGGCGGCGCTGAGAACACCTAAATTTCCCCGCCGATCACTCGTTCCCCCCAGATAGCAAAGGCCCCCGCGCCTGTCCTTCCAAGGCGAACCAGACTGAGATCGGCAATGACAACACCACGTTCTAGAAAGGCTCTTTTCACCGGCGTGCCCCTGGCCCTGGCGCTGGTGGTCGGTGGCGGGCTGGCGGCCTGGGACCATTGGTGGCGGGACAACCCCGGCTACCCGGTCAAGGTCATGAAGGAAGCTCGGGAATTGCACGAACGGCTGCTGTCCTTCGACAGCCACATCACCGTGCCGCTGGATTTCGGCACCGCCGGCAACGAAGCGGACAAAGACGGCAAGGGCCAGTTCGACCTGGTGAAAGCCAACCGCGGCCACCTCTCCGGCGCCGCGCTGACAATCTTCGGCTGGCCCGAGTTGTGGAACGGTCCCAACGCGCCGCACAAGCCCACCGCCGGGTTCGTCGAGGAAGCACGCAACCAACAGGAGGTGCGCTACAAGATCATCACCGGCATGGTCCGGGACTTTCCCAACCAGGTCGCCATCGCCTACACCCCGGACGACTTCCGTCGCCTGCACGGCGAAGGCAAGTTCGCGATTTTCATCAGCATGCTCAACGCCTATCCCCTCGGTCACGACTTGAGTCTGCTGGACCTGTGGACGGCGCGGGGCATGCGCATGTTCGGCTTCAGCTACATCGGCAACAACGACTGGGCCGACTCCTCCCGCCCGCTGCCGTTCTTCAACGACTCGCCCGACGCCCTCGGCGGCCTGTCGGACATTGGCAAGCAAGCGGTGAAGCGCCTGAACGACCTCGGCGTAATCATCGATGTGTCGCAGATGTCGACCCAGGCTTTGGAGCAAGTCGCGCAACTGAGCCGCACGCCGCTGGTAGCCTCCCACTCCGCCCCACGGGCCATGGTCGACATTCCGCGCAACCTCAGCGACAAGGAAATGCAGCTGATCAAGGCCAGCGGCGGCGTGGTGCAGATCGTGGGGTTCTCCCAGTACCTGCGCCCGCTGACGCAAAAAACCCAGGACAAACTCAACGCCCTGCGCGAACGCTTCGACCTGCCGCCACTGCCGAATCTGGCGATGGCGCTGATGCCGGGCGACCCGATCATCGCCGCGTGGCCGGAACAGAAATTCGGCGAATACGCCGGCCAGCTCTACGGCATTCTCGAAGAGGAACCCAAGGCCAGTCTCAAGGATCTGGGCGATGCCATCGACTACGCCGTGCGCAAGATCGGCATCGACCACGTCGGCATCAGTTCGGACTTCAACGAAGGTGGCGGCGTGAAAGGCTGGAAAGATGTCAGCGACATTCGCAACGTCACCGCCGAGCTGCTGACCCGCGGCTACTCCGAAGCCGACATCGCCAAGCTGTGGGGCGGCAACTTCCTGCGGGTCTGGGACCAGGTGCAGAAAGCCGCGAGCCCGGCCATCGCCTCGGCGCAGAAGGCCCCTCAGCCATGAATGAGCGCCGCACCTTCCTCAAGCAAGCCGGGGTCCTCGCCGCCGGGCTCTCATTGCCCGCCAGCCTGCCGGCCACGGCCAGCGCCGATCCAATGCCACCGCTGCCCAAGGATAAATGGGCGCAGTTGCGCTCGCTGTTCAACCAGGACCCGGACTATCTGCACTTCTCCAATTTCCTGGTCACCACCCACCCGCGCCCGGTGCGCGAGGCCATCGAGCGGCACCGCGCCGCCCTGGATAAAAACCCCGGGTTGCTGATGGACTGGGACCTGGGCGTCACCGAAGCGCGCGAAGAAAACGTACGGACCTGGGCCGGTCGCTACCTGCAAGCGAACCCGAAGCAGATCGCTCTCACCGGCAGCACCACCGAAGGCCTGGCGATGATCTATGGCGGGGTGCATGTGCGGCCCGACCAGGAAATTCTCACCACCGCCCACGAACATTACGCCACCCACACCATCCTCGACCTGCGCAAGCAACGGGACGGAACACGGGTGCGCAAGATCAAGCTGTTCGAGAACGCCCATGGCGCCAGCGAGGCGGAAATCCTCACCGCCATCGACCGCAACATCCGCCCGCAAACCCGCGTATTGGGCATGACCTGGGTGCATTCGGGCAGTGGCGTGAAGTTGCCCATCGGCAAGATCGGCGCCCTGGTGGACCAGCACAACCAAGGTCGCAGCGATGAACAACGCATCGTCTATGTGGTGGACGGCGTGCACGGTTTCGGCGTCGAGGATCTGAGTTTCCCGGCAATGAATTGCGATTTCTTCATCGCCGGCACCCACAAATGGATGTTCGGCCCACGGGGCACCGGCGTGGTGTGCAGCCGCAGCGAAGAGGTCAAGTCCGTCACGCCGATCATCCCGACGTTCTCCGAAGCCACGACGTTTTCCACCACCATGACCCCGGGCGGCTACCACGCGTTCGAGCATCGCTGGGCGGCGGACGAAGCGTTCAAGCTGCACCTGCAACTGGGCAAGGCCGAGGTCCAGGCGCGTATTCATGCGCTCAACAGTTACCTGAAAAAACACCTATTGGCGCAGCCGCAGATCGAGTTGGTGACGCCGCTGAGCCCCGAGCTATCGGCCGGTTTCACCTTCTTCCGGGTCAAGGATCGCAAGAGCGATGAGATCGCTGCCTACCTGATGCAAAACCGTGTGGTCGCCGATGCCGTGCACCGCGACGCCGGGCCGGTAATCCGCACCGCGCCGGGGCTGCTCAATACTGAAGCCGAGCTCGATCGCTTCATGGCGCTGCTGGGCAAAACACTCTGATGACTGATCGAGAGCAATCGATGAACCGATTTTTATTGAAGACGCTTCCGGCATTGGCCCTCACCGCCCTGTTGCCCTCCAGCGCGCAGGCCTCGCAGCCGGGCCAGGTGTTCCGCGACTGCAAGGACTGCCCGGAAATGGTCGTGCTGCCCACCGGCACCTTCCAGATGGGCACCCCGGAAAATGAGGTCGGCCGCGAGCCCGACGAAGGCCCGATGCACCCGGTGACGTTTGCCAAGCCGGTGGCGATCAGCCGTTTCCAGGTGCTCAAGGGGGAATGGTTCGCCTATCTGCGCGATACCGGCTATGTGATGCCCGACGGTGACAAGCGCCTCGGACGCGCGTGCCAGGCCGGCGTCCCCGACTACCAAGGCAGCGATCCGCGCAAGCAATACACCGACCGGCACCCGGCGGTGTGCATGGATTTCGAAGAGGCCAACGCCTACGTGGCGTGGCTGTCGAAAAAAACCGGCAAGCCGTACCGATTGGCCAGCGAATCCCTGCGTGAGTACGCCGCGCGTGGCGGCAGTAGCGGCCCGTTCCCCTTCCCGTTCGACGAGGGCAAGGACTACAGCATCGCCCGACATGCCAACACCTACGGCGCCGCCGATGGCTACAACTTCACCGCCCCGGCCGGCAGCTTCGCACCCAATGCCTTTGGCGTGTACGACATGCACGGCAACGTCTACGAATGGACCGCCGATTGTTTCAACGAAAACTACACCGATGCGCCGAGCGACGGCAGCGCCGCGCTGACGGGCAACTGCAAGGTGCGACGCATCCGTGGCAACGACTGGGGCGAAGCGCCGGTGTTTTCCCGGTCGGGCAACCGCAATGCGGTGTTTTCCGATGCCCGTGGTGACTGGCTGGGGTTTCGGGTTGCTCGGGATATGTAGTTCAACCTGCCGGACACGCTTTTGTGGCGAGGGAGCTTGCTCCCGCTCGGTTGCGCAGCGACCGCAAAATCTTGGGGCCGCTGCGCGGCCCAGCGGGAGCAAGCTCCCTCGCCACAATGATGTGGGTCAGGGGTTCCGCGTTAAATCCCCTTCCCCTCCAATCGTTCCATAGGTGGGCGCGCCCCCAACCGGCGTGCCGCCGTCCTCCAGCCCATGCGGTGAATGCCCGCGATGGCCTTCGACCTTTTCATCTAGCAGGGAAACCTCCATGAGCCAACCAAAACGCGGGGTGATCACCGAGCTGTTCATCCTGCTCAAACCCTTCCGGCTGATTGTCGCAGGCTCCATCCTCCTGGGCATGCTGGGTGGCTTGAGCATCACCGCCCTGCTGGCAACCATCAACGACGCCTTGAACGCCGATGCCGGGCCGACGCCGCAAGTGCTGGCGACCTTCGCCGGCCTGTGCGTGGCGGCGCTGCTGACCTCGATCCTGTCGGACATCGGCACCAACCACGTCGGCCAGAACATCATCGCCAGCCTGCGCAAATCCCTCGGCCAGAAAGTCTTGCTGGCGCCCATCGAGCAGATCGAGCGTTTCCGCAGCCATCGGCTCATTCCGATCCTGACCCACGACGTCAACACGGTCAGCAGCTTCGCGTTTTCCTTCGCGCCACTGGCGATTGCCTTTACCGTCACCCTCGGTTGCCTGGGCTACCTGGCCTACCTGTCGTTGCCGATGTTTGCGCTGCTGCTGGTGGCGCTGGTGATCGGCACGGTTATCCAGTACGCGGCGCGCGCCCGGGGCATTCGTGGTTTCGAAGCGGCCCGCGAAGCCGAAGACGCCCTGCAGAAGCACTACAACGCAATCGCCGCTGGCGCGAAGGAGCTGCGCATCCACCGCCCGCGCCGCCAGCGCATGTTCAGCCAGCGCATCGAAGCCACCGCCGAGCAGATCTGCGACACCAACATCCGTGCGGTCAACACTTTCGTGGTCGCCAAGACCTTCGGCTCGATGCTGTTTTTCGTGGTCATCGGCCTGGTCCTGGCCCTGCAATCGCTGTGGCTGGGCACCGACAAAGCGGTGCTCAGCGGTTTCGTGCTGGTGTTGTTGTACATGAAGGGGCCGCTGGAATACCTGGTCATGACGCTGCCGGTGATCAGCCGCGCCAACATCGCGTTCAAGCGCATTGCGGAACTGGCCGAGCAGTTTTCCTCGCCGGAGCCGCACCTGCTGCTCAACGACAAGAGCGTGCCCAAGCCGACGATCCAGCAGCTTGAATTGCGTGACGTGCATTACGCCTTCCCAGCGGTCGCCGGCAGCCAGGCCTTCGCCCTCGGACCGGTCAACCTGTCCATCGCCCAGGGCGACATCGTGTTCATCGTCGGCGAGAACGGCGGCGGCAAGACCACGCTGATCAAATTGCTGCTGGGCCTCTATGCGCCCCAGGGCGGAGAAATCCTCCTGGATGGCAAGCCGGTATCGGCGGCGGGACGTGACGATTATCGCCAGCTGTTCACCACGATCTTTGCCGACTACTACCTGTTCGATGAACTGGTGCAGGGCGACCAGCAGGTACCCGGGGACGCCAACCGCTACCTCGATCGCCTGGAGATCGGCCATAAGGTCTGCATTCGCGACGGTGCGTTCAGCACCACCGATCTCTCCACCGGCCAGCGCAAGCGCTTGGCGCTGCTTAACGCCTGGCTGGAAGAACGCCCGGTGCTGGTCTTCGACGAATGGGCCGCCGACCAGGACCCGGTGTTCCGGCGGGTGTTCTACACCGAGCTGCTGCCGGAGCTGAAGGCCCTGGGCAAAACCATCATCGTCATTTCCCACGACGACCGTTACTTCGACATCGCCGATCAACTGGTGCGGATGCAGGCCGGCCGGGTGGTCAGTGAAAAGGTCCCGACAGCCTTCGCCTGAACCTGCCCGATGCCAATGCCGTTTACCGCGAGAACACCATGAACGAACTGCTAGATGATGATCTGCTGGCGCTGCTGCTCGATGAGGTCGACGACGACAGGCACGCCCTGGCCAACCGCGCCAGGCTGGATCGCGCGCCCCTGTCTTTCGCCCAGCAACGCCTGTGGCTGGAACAACAGCGAGATCCGACCCGCTCGGCCTACAACCTGCCCCGGGCCTTGCGCCTGACCGGCGAACTGAACGCCGATGCCTTGGAAGACGCGCTGAATCGGGTGATCGACCGACACGACATCCTGCGCACCGCGTTCATCGAAATAGACGGCGCCGCCACCCAGGTGGTCGAGCGCAACGCCCGTCTGACCCTGCATCGCGAAGACCTCGCCGGGCTCGACCAATCGGCGCTTTCCCGGCGCATCGAGCAACACGCCCGGCAACCGTTCGATCTCACCCAGGCGCCGCTGATGCGGGCGACCTTGCTCCGATTGAGCCATGCCGAACATGTGCTGCTGCTGAACATGCATCACATCGTTTCCGATGCCTGGTCCAACACGATCCTGATGCACGACATGACCCAGGCGTATGGCCGGGCAGTGCTGGGTGATCGGTCTGCGCTGCCACCGCTGCCGATGCAATACGCCGACTACGCGACCCACCAGCGCGGCGACTATCTGCACAGCGCTGCCTGCCGACGCAGTGGCGAATACTGGAGCCAGTACCTCGGCCGAGACTTGCCCACGCTGGAATTGCCCAAGGATTTTCCGCGCAACGCGAGTCAGCAACACACGGCCGGTCGTGTACACGTATCGCTGGATCCGTCGTTGGCGCAAGCACTGGACGTCTTTTGCCAACGCCAGGGGCTGGCGCCGTTCGTGGTGGCGCTGGGCGCCTGGCAATTGCTGCTGTCCCGCTACAGCCGCCAGGACGATTTCACCGTCGGCGTCCCCAACGCCAACCGCAACAGCCATGAAAGCCAGGATCTGGTAGGGTTTTTCGTCAGCAGCCAGGTGTATCGGGCGCGGATCGACTCGACCCGCAGCGCGTTGGATTTCTTACGGGCACTTCGCGGGCAATCCCTCGCCGCGCTGGAGCATGCCGATTACCCGCTGGAATTGATCCTCGATCAATTGGGCGCCAACCCGCTGTTTCAAGTCCTGTTCAACTGGCGCACCGGCTCACAGGTGGCGCTGCCAAACCCGGATCTGTTGACGTTGGAATTCCTCGATACCGGTGAAGGCCAGGCCAAGTTCGATGTGTCGCTGGACGTCGACTATTCACAACAGCAAATACTCGCGACGTTCGAGTACAGTCGTGACCTGTATCGCACGACCTCCATCGAGCGCATGGCCGAGCATTGGCAGAACCTGTTGCGAGGTCTGATCGAGACGCCCGACTGCGCCGTTGGCGAGCTGCAATTGTTGAGCGCCGATGAACGCCGGCTGACCCTGAACGACTGGAACCGCCAACTCACTCGACTGCACAGCGAAAGCTGCCTGCACCGGATAATCGAAACCCATGCTGCCCACACAGGTGAGGCGATCGCCCTGACGTTTGACCGGCAGCACATGAGCTATGCCGAGCTCAACCGCCACGCCAACCGACTGGCCCATCGCTTGATCGAGCAAGGCGTCGGTCCCGACGTGCTGGTGGGCATCGCCGTCGAGCGCACGCCGCAGATGATCATCGGCCTGCTGGCGATCCTCAAGGCCGGTGGTGCCTACGTACCGCTGGACCCGGCCTACCCGGCCGACCGCCTGGCCTACATGATCCAGGACAGCGGCGTCCGGCAGATCCTGACCCAGGCCCACCTGTTTGAGTCATTGGCGTTGCCGGCTGGCATCGACTGCCTGTTGCTGGATTCGAACGAGGCCGATAGCGCCTGGCCTGAGCACAATCCCGATGTGCCCATGGATCCGGACAATCTGGCGTACGTGATCTACACCTCCGGTTCGACCGGCAAACCCAAGGGCGCATTGCTCACGCACCACAACGTAGCTCGCCTGTTCCGCGCCACTGAACATTGGTTCGGTTTCGACCGGCAGGACGTGTGGTGTCTCTTCCACTCCTACGCCTTCGACTTTTCCGTGTGGGAGATCTTCGGTGCGCTGCTGCACGGTGCCCGGTTGGTCATCGTGCCCCACGCCGTAAGCCGTTCGCCCGAGGATTTCTACGCCCTGCTGTGCCAGGAGAAGGTCACGGTGCTCAACCAGACGCCGTCGGCGTTCAAGTCATTGCTACGCGTTGCCTGCGAGCCTCGGCAGCCTCTCGTCCATCAATTGCGCCAGATCATTTTTGGCGGCGAAGCGATCGATGTGCAAAGCCTGCGCCCTTGGTTCGAACGTTTCGGGGACCAGGCGCCGCAGTTGGTCAACATGTATGGCATCACCGAAACCACCGTTCATGTCACCTGGCGGCCACTGTCGATGGCGGACTTGCACGGCGAGGCCGCCAGCCCCATCGGCGAGCCCATCGTCGACCTGTCCTGGTATCTGCTCGATGCGCACCTGAACCCGGTGCCCAAGGGTTGCGTCGGTGAGCTGTATATCGGTCGAGCCGGCCTGGCCCGTGGTTATCACCAGCGCGCCGATCTCACCGCCAGCCGTTTCATTCCCGACCCGTTCGACCCGCTGCCGGGTGGACGCCTGTACCGCACCGGGGACCTGGCGCGCTACCTCGGCGACGGCAGCATCGAGTACATCGGGCGCCTGGATCACCAGGTCAAGATTCGCGGCTTCCGCATTGAACTGGGCGAGATCCAGGCGCGCCTGCAAATGCTGCCGGGCGTGGGTGATGGTGTGGTGCTGACCCACGACGGCCCGGGTGGCCTGCAATTAATCGCCTACGTCATCCCGACGCAACCCGCCGTTGCCGAACTGCGCGAAAACCTGCTGGCCGCGCTCAAGGCGCAATTGCCGGATTACATGGTGCCTAGCCATCTGCTGTTCATCGACCGCCTCCCGCTCAATGCCAATGGCAAGCTCGACCGCAAGGCCTTGCCCGAACCCGATGCCACGCTCCGGCATACAAATTATGTGGCGCCCCGCACGCCGTTGGAGGAAGCCTTGGCGCAACTCTGGCAGCAATCCCTCAAGGTCGAACGCGTGGGTATCCGCGACAGTTTCTTTGAGCTGGGCGGGCATTCGATCCTGGCGATCGAGCTGATCGCCAGGCTCAAGGCGAGCCTGAACATCACCGTGCGGCTGCAAGAACTGCTGGCCAACCCGAGCATCGCCGAGCTGGCGCTGTTCATCTCGCAAAAACACCGTGAGCAGACGCAGTGCCTCGTCGCCCTGAACAACGCCCCCGCCAGCGCACCGCAGCTGTTTTGCCTGCACCCCAGCGGTGGCATCGTGTTTTGCTATCAACCGCTGGCGCGCAAACTGCAAAACCGGGCAAGTACTGTCGGCGTCATGCACCGCGGCTTCAGCGAACCCCATGCGGGCCCCGAGGCCTGGGGCGAAATGATTGCCGACTACAGCAAGGAAATCGTCGCCGCCCAACCGCAAGGTCCCTATTACTTGATGGGCTGGTCCCTGGGCGGGACGATCGCGCTCGACATCGCGGCGCTGCTGGAAAGCCAGGGGCACACCGTTGATTTTCTGGGATTGGTGGACAGCACGATTCCGGAACGTTTGTATCCCTCAGGCTTGCCACGTCATCGGCATTTGACGGGTGACGGAAACGACGATGCCGCCTCCCAGGATCTGCTTGAAGCCATTGAATACTTCGACCTGCTGTTCCCTTCATTGACGGAGCGCACGGCGGCTTATCGACGGGAACACCCTGGCGGTTCGGTCAAGGCCTTCCATGAGTGGGCGGCCGGCCAGATCGAGCCTGGGCGAGGCGACCTGTTGTCGATCGTGCAGAGCGTCAAGGAAGAGGTCATGAACGCCCAGGCGTTCTCGGTGCATGATCGGTTGCTGGAGGTGTTTGAGGGGTTCAGTTTCAAGCCGGTTCGGGTACGGCCCAGTTGCTGGTGGACACGGACGGAGAAAACCGCCGAGGAATTGGCTTTTTGCGAGGCGCTGCTGATGGAACACAGCCTGACGGGTGAGCTGCAATGCTCGGTGCATTCGCCGTTGCGCCATCGCAGCATGATTTTTGATGACGGGTTGATTGGAGAGCTGGTCGAGGCTTTTCTGGCCAGTACGGCAGAAGAAAAATAGCACCCCCTGGTCTTATAGAACCCT
>NZ_JAOSHO010000136.1 GCF_025917275.1 Pseudomonas agronomica
CACAAGGTTTGTGGCCGGTCTGACAGACGCGACGACTTTTCCGACGAGGTTTTAAGGTTGCTGCTCGGAAGCGGTATCTCTAGCTTGTTCATGTCGCTGCCAACTCAGCGACCGGGACTGCAAGCCCGCCGAATTTGTTAGGCGCCAGCGCCCGGACCCAATGTCTGGGGCTGCACTTGATGCAGGAGCGCCGTCATGAAAAAACATCATCCTTCTTCGCCATCAGAGAGCACCTTCCCCTACAACGACCCCGATCCACAAAAACTCCAGGAAGCCGCAGACCGAGCCCTCGATTACCATCTGGGCACCCACCCTGATCCAAAACCCAAAACCTCAAATCAAGTGTTCACCGTCATCGATACCCTCGACACCGAGTGTCTATTGGCAAATCTCAGCGAAACCCAGGCCTCGGCCAATGCCATGCTCAACGACCTGGCGTTCGATCTGGAAGGCTCGCGGCGGCATGTCGCGCTCGGCGTGGCGCAGATGATTGACTTGAGTGAGTTATTGGCCAATCGAGCACTGGATATCGTCGACCCGCGTTAACCCAGTCGTTGTAAAAGCAGGCCCCAACAAAAAGCCCACCTTTCGGTGGGCTTCGTGTTTTCAGCGCATCAAATCAGAACAACTTCGTCTCCGGCGCTTTCTCCGCCACCGGTTCGTTCTTGCCCGTCTCGGCATTCCAGCCACCGCCCAGGGCCTTGTACAGATTGACCTCGCTGGTCAGTTGCGCAAGGCGGTCGGTGATCAGCGATTGTTGTGCACTGAACAACTGGCGCTGGGCGTCGAGGAAGGTCAGGTTGCTGTCGACACCGATGCGGTAGCGACGCTCGGCCAGGCGGTAGTAATCCTGGTTGGCGGCGACGAAGTCGGTCTGGGCCTGCAACTGCTCGTTGTAGGTCTGGCGCGCGGCCAGGCCGTCGGAGACTTCCTGGAACGCCGTCTGAATCGACTTCTCGTACTGCGCGACGTTGATATCTTTCTGGACCTTGGCGTAGTCCAGGCTCGCCCGCAGGCTGCCGGCGTTGAAGATCGGCAGGTTGATCTGCGGCGCGAAAGTCCAGGTGCCCGAACCGCCCTTGAACAGGCCGGACAGGTCCGGGCTCAGGGTGCCGGCGTTGGCCGTCAGGCTGATGCTCGGGAAGAACGCGGCCCGCGCGGCGCCGATGTTGGCGTTGGCGGCGAGCAGGTTGCGTTCGGCCTGGAGAATGTCCGGACGACGTTGCAGCAGGTCCGATGGCAAGCCGGCCGGCACTTCGCTGAGCAGGTCATCGCTCAGTGGTTGGGTGTGCAGGTTCGCCGGCAGGCCAGTGCCCAGGAGCAAGGTCAGGCTGTTTTCGTCCTGGGCCACCTGGCGGGTGTAGCGGGCCAGTTGCACGCGGGCGTTTTCCACCGCCGTACGCGCCTGGCTCAGGTCCAGGGCCGAGGCCACGCCGACTTCGGCGCTGCGCGAGGTCAGTTTCAGGCTCTGCTCGTAGGTGCCCAGGGTTTCCTGGGTCAGCTTGAGCAGTTCCTTGTCGGCCTGCCAGGTCAGGTAGGCGTTGGCGACGTTGGCCACCAGGCTGATCTGCGTGCTGCGGCGGGCTTCTTCGGTGGCGAAGTAGCTTTGCAGCGCTTGCTCGCTCAGGCTGCGGACGCGACCGAACAGGTCCAGCTCGTAGGCGCTGATCCCCAGTGTTGCCGAGTAGGAACTGCTGATCGCCGCTTCGCCGGTTTGCGAAGCCCGTGCCGGTACCCGCTGGCGGCTGCCGGAGCCGGTGGCCGAGACTGCCGGGAACAGGTCCGCCCGCTGGATACGGTATTGCGCGGCGTAGGCGTCGATGTTCAACGCGGCGACGCGCAGGTCGCGGTTGTTCTCCAGGGCGACCTGTATCAGCTGTTGCAGCGCCGGGTCATGGAAAAATTGCTTCCAGCCCTGCTCGGCGGCGGCCTGGCCGGGCGCATTGGCCGGCTCGTAGGCCGGGCCTTGCGGGTACTGCGCGGCGACCGGTGCTTCGGGCCGCTGGTAATCGGGGATCAGCGAGCAACCGCTGAGCACGACGGCGGCGATGGTCAGGGAAAGTAGCGACTTGCTCATTGGCCAGCCTCTTTAGAAGTTTCAGGAGTGTTGTCCTGGTCGATATTTTTCCGACGACCGATGGACGACACCGTCACGAAGAACAAGGGCACCCAGAAGATTGCCAGGATCGTCGCGGTGAGCATACCGCCAATCACGCCGGTACCGATGGCGTGCTGGCTGCCCGAGCCGGCGCCGGTGGAAATTGCCAGAGGAACCACGCCGAGGACGAACGCCAGGGACGTCATGATGATCGGCCGCAGACGCATCCTACAGGCTTCGATGGCGGCCTCCACCAACGTGCGGCCCTGTTCATGGAGTTCCTTGGCGAACTCGACGATCAGGATGGCGTTCTTCGCCGCCAGGCCGATGGTCGTCAGCAAGCCCACCTGGAAGTACACGTCGTTGGACAGGCCGCGCAGGCTGGTCGCCATCAGGGCCCCGATGATCCCCAGGGGCACCACCAGCATGACCGCGATCGGAATCGACCAGCTTTCATACAGCGCTGCCAGGCACAGGAATACCATCAGCAACGACAACGCGTACAGCGCTGGCGCCTGGGAACCCGACAGGCGTTCCTCGTACGACAGGCCTGTCCAGGAAATGCCGACGCCGGCCGGCAGTTTCTTGGCGATGGCTTCGACTTCGGCCATGGCTTCACCGGTGGAATAGCCCGGGGCCGGGGCGCCGAGGATTTCCATCGCTTCGACGCCGTTGTAGCGTGCCAGCTTCGGCGAGCCGTAGACCCACTCACCCTTGGCGAACGCGGTGAACGGCACCATGGTCCCGGCGCTGTTGCGCACGTACCACTTCTTCAGGTCTTCGGGGCTCATGCGAGCGCCCGGCTGACCCTGCACGTACACTTTTTTCACCCGACCACGGTCGATGAAGTCGTTCACATAGCTACTGCCCAGGGCAATCGACAAGGTATTGTTGATGTCCGACAAGGTGATGCCCAGCGCGCTGGCCTTCTCGTCGTCGATTTCGAGCTGGTATTGCGGCTCGTCGTTCAGGCCGTTCGGACGTACCTGGGAGAGGATCTTGCTTTGCGAGGCCATCCCCAGGAACTGGTTGCGGGCTTCCATCAGCTTGTCGTGGCCAATGCCGGCGCGGTCTTGCAGGAACACGTCGAAACCGGTGGCGTTACCCAGTTCCAGTACGGCCGGCGGGGCGAAGGCGAACACCATTGCGTCGCGGAAGGTGAAGAAGTGCTGCTGGGCACGGGCGGCGAGCTTGAACACGCTGTTGTCGGCGTTACGCTCCTCCCACGGCCTGAGCATGATGAAGGCCATGCCGGAGCTCTGGCCACGACCGGCGAAGTTGAAACCGGTCACGGTGAACACCGAGGCCACGGCATCGCCTTCGCCGCCGTCCTTGCTTGGACGCAGCAGGAACTCGCGCATCTTGTCCACCACCACCTGGGTGCGCTCGGCGCTGGAGCCGGCCGGTGTCTGCACCTGGGCAAACAGCACGCCCTGGTCTTCTTCCGGCAGGAATGCCGTCGGGATGCGGGTGAACAGCCAGACCATGCCAACCACGATGAGCACATAGGCCAGCAGGTACGGAGCCTTGCGCTTGAGCATGTTGCCCACGCCACGTTCGTAGCTGCGAACGCCACGGTCGAAATTGCGGTTGAACCAGCCGAAGAAGCCACGTTTCGGCGTGCCGTGCTCCCCCTTGGGGATCGGCTTGAGCATGGTGGCGCACAGCGCCGGGGTGAAGATCAGAGCGACCAGCACCGACAGGGCCATGGCCGAGACGATGGTGATGGAGAACTGCTTGTAGATCACGCCGGTGGAACCGCTGAAGAACGCCATCGGCAACAGCACCGCCGACAGCACCAGCGCAATACCCACCAACGCACCCTGGATCTGGCCCATGGATTTCTTGGTGGCTTCCTTGGGCGACAGGCCTTCTTCGCTCATCACCCGTTCGACGTTTTCCACCACGACGATGGCGTCGTCCACCAGCAAGCCGATGGCCAGCACCATGCCGAACATGGTCAGGGTGTTGATGCTGAAGCCGGCCGCCGCAAGGATGCCGAAGGTACCCAGCAACACCACCGGCACCGTCATCGTGGTGATGATGGTGGCGCGGAAGTTCTGCAGGAACAGGAACATCACCAGGAACACCAGCGCGACCGCTTCGACCAGGGTTTCAACCACACCCTTGATCGACTCGCTCACCACCGGCGTGGTGTCGTACGGGAACACCACTTCCACGCCTTGCGGGAAGAACGGCTTGAGATCGTCGATGGTCTTGCGCAGGGCCTTGGCCGTGTCGAGGGCGTTGGCGCCGTTGGCCAATTTTACCGCCAGGCCCGACGCCGGGGCGCCGTTGAATTGAGCGCTGATGCTGTAGTTCTCGCCGCCCAGGCCGACATCGGCGACGTCGCCGACGCGCACTTGCGAGCCGTCCGGATTGACCTTGAGCAGGATCGCCTTGAACTGCTCGGCGGTCTGCAGGCGGGTCTTGCCGATGATGGTGGCGTTCAGTTGCTGGCCGGGCAGGGCAGGCAGGCCGCCGAGTTGACCGGACGAGACCTGGACGTTCTGCGCGGCGATGGCGTTTTTCACGTCCACCGGGGTCAGGTTGAAATTGTTCAACTTGGCCGGGTCGAGCCAGATGCGCATGGCGTACTGGGCACCGAAGACCTGGAAGTCACCGACACCGGCGGTACGGGAGATCGGATCCTGCAGGTTGGACACGATGTAGTTGGCCAAGTCGTCCTTGGTCATGCTGCCATCGCGCGACACCACGCCGATCACCATGAGGAAGTTCTTCACCGCCTTGGTCACGCGGATGCCCTGTTGCTGCACTTCTTGCGGCAGCAGCGGGGTGGCCAGGTTCAGCTTGTTCTGGACCTGGACCTGAGCGGTGTCGGAGCTGGTGCCCTGCTCGAAAGTCGCGGTGATGGTCATGCTGCCGTCGGAGTTACTTTCCGATGACACATAACGCAAGTGGTCGATACCGTTGAGCTGTTGCTCGATGACCTGCACGACGGTGTCCTGCACGGTTTGCGCGGACGCACCCGGGTAGGTCACCTGGATCGCAATGGCCGGTGGCGCGATGCTCGGGTACTGGTTGATTGGCAATTTGAGGATCGACAGGGCGCCGACCAGCATGATCACCAGGGCGATTACCCAGGCAAAGATCGGACGGTCGATAAAGAATTTCGACATGGTTTACTCCCCTTTGCCGCCGGCGGCTTTGTCAGCTGCCTGGGCGGGGGCCGGGTTCTTGGCACCAACGTTGGTGGCTTCGGTGGCCTTGACTTCCACACCTGGTCGGACGTATTGCAACCCTTCGGTGATCAGGCGATCGCCGGCCTTCAGGCCATCTTCGATCAGCCACTGGCTGCCTACGGTACGGCTGGCCTTGAGCTGGCGCAGTTCGACCTTGTTATCGGCACCCACGACCATGGCGGTCGGCATGCCCTTGAGGTCGCGGGTCACGCCTTGCTGTGGTGCAAGGATCGCCGCGCTGTTCACACCGGCCTGCAATTGTGCGTGGACAAACATGCCCGGCAGCAAGGTGTGGTCGGGGTTGGGGAACACGGCGCGCAAGGTCACGGAGCCGGTGGTCTGATCAACCGAGACTTCGGAAAATTCCAGTTTGCCTTCGTGCGGATACTGGCTGCCGTCTTCCAGGGTCAGCTTGACCATCGCCGCGTTGTCGCCAGCCTTTTGCAGGCGGCCGCTTTCCAGCTCGCGGCGCAGCTGCAGCAGCTCGACCGAGCTCTGCGTCACGTCAACGTAGATCGGGTCCAGTTGCTGGATGGTCGCCAGGGCATCGGTCTGGCCATTGCTCACCAGCGCACCTTCGGTCACTGATGAACGACCGATACGACCGGAAATCGGCGCATAGACCTTGGTGTAGCGCACGTTGATCTGCGCGGTCTGCAGGTTGGCTTCCGACTCCAGGCGATTGGCCACGGCGGTGTCGTATTCCTGGCGGCTCACGGCCTGTTCGTTGACCAGTTGCTGGTAGCGGTCGGCAATCGACTTGGTGGAGCGCAGGTTGGCTTCCGCACTCTTGAGGGTTGCCTCATAGACGGCCGGATCGATCTGGTAGAGCTGCTGGCCGGCCTTGACGTCGGCGCCTTCCTTGAACAAGCGCTTGAGAATGATGCCGTTGACCTGCGGGCGCACTTCCGCGACACGGAACGCACTGGTGCGGCCCGGCAATTCGGAAACCAGGGTAAACGGCTGGGTCTTGAGGGTTACGACGCCGACCTGAGGAGGTGGAGGTGCTGGGGCAGCCTCTTCCTTTTTGCATCCGCTGAGCAGCGATGCCAGGGCGATGGCAGTGACCAGAGCGGTAACAGCTGGCTTGAATTGCATGGAAATCCTCGGGTCCAGGCGCGCAACAGGCGCTCGAAAGTGGAAAGGTAAAAAAGAGCAAGATAAGCAATTAGTAGGATGCTAAGAAATATACTTACGTACACGGTTGTTTGTAAACAGCAAAATTGCGTACCATCCGTATTTACAAAAGCCTTACAAAGGCCGATGCGAATCGGGGACGCATTTCGATGGGCACTGCCTCATGGATTGTCATGCTGAACCTTACGCATCGCTTGCGCATCCTGATTGAGGTGTTTACTGCCATGGTCCGTCGTACCAAAGAGGAGGCTCTGGAGACTCGCAGCCAGATACTCGAAGCGGCCGAAAAAGCGTTCTTCGAGCGAGGCGTGGCGCGTACCACGCTGGCTGACATCGCGACGCTCGCCGGTGTGACGCGGGGCGCCATCTACTGGCATTTCAGCAACAAGGCGGACCTGCTCCAGGCCATGCTCGATACGTTGCATGAACCGCTCGATGAACTGGCCCGCGCCAGTGAGAGCGAAGAGGAGGTCGATCCCCTGGGATGCATACGCAAACTGCTGGTGCGGTTGTTCCAGCAGGTGGCCCTGGACCCGAAAACCCGACGCATCAACGAAATTCTTTTCCATAAATGCGAGTTCACCGATGAAATGTGTGACCTGCGCCAGCAGCGGCGGCAGGTCAGCCTCGACTGTAATGTGCGTATTGCGCTGTCGCTGCGCAATGCGATGAAACGCGGCCAGTTGCCGGATGAACTGGATCCCGAAAGGGCGGCGGTGGCCATTCATGCCTACATTGACGGCATCCTCTACCAGTGGCTCCTGGCTCCCGACAGTTTCGCACTGGCGGGTGAAGCGGAGCGCTGGGTGGACACCGGGCTGGACATGCTGCACTTGAGCCCTAGCCTGCGCAAATGAAACAAAATGCGTAATTGAGTCGGTTTGTGTCAATAGTCGATCCCAACGTACCCCGCTGGGCTTGATCCCTGCGGGGTACTTTATATAGCCGCGGCGGCGTTTTTGACAGGCGGCGAGGCGGCTATTTTGTAGGGAAATTGTTGCCTGTTGGTTAAATCGCGTCTCGGTCAGGTGTTCTCCCTGGCATGCATGCGGGTTAGCCTGATCAGGTCGGGTTGTTTTCGTCGATGGTCAGCTTAATGGTGTAGTTGAACGGCACTTCAGGCATTTTCTGCGATATGACCGCGTTGCAACTGTAGTTGTTATTGCCGGCGCTGTTAACTGCTTTGCTCCAGTGAGGGGCATAGCTGGGCTCCGACCAGCCGGGAATAATCGGAACTTCGAGTCGAGTGGCAAGTTGGCAAATGTGGCCGTTGACTTCATAGGTCAGATCGAATTGGACAGGCGAGACTTTTCTTAATGTCGGTTGCCAGCCGGACGTCGGATAAGTGTATGTCCGCTGAAAAGGTATGTTGATATTGCGCAGGTTGTGTGGCGATACGTCGTAACCCGAAGTAGGGTAATCGGGTGGAAGAACCGAAAGATATTTCAATCTCAAGGTGTTCGAAGTGTTGTTCGTAACCTGGACAAGTACGGCAGTATCGGCCAAGGCGCTGGTAATGAATACGGGCGCCAGTGCGGCAGCCAGGGTGAAGCGTTTGAAGTCATTCATGTGGGCTCTTCCATGAGTGCAGTTGCCGATGCAGTTGGATCTGCATTGGCTATTTAATGTTTAAGTGCTTTGTTGGTGGGCAGTGAAATAAGTGGGTGTGTCACTGTCTCAGCGGTTTTATTATTAGCTGGTTTCAGGTGGTCGATCCAGAGTGTCGGTTGTTTGGGTTGTTTTATGATGTGTCTTAACTTTGTTGCTGAGGGCGGTTGTAGTGGGGAGCTTTTCCAGACATGAAAAAGCCTCGGCATTTTCGATGCCGAGGCTTTTTCATGTAGAGCCGTGTGTACTTACATGACAGGGTAGTCGATATAGCCTACCGGGCCTTTTCCATAGAACGTTTCCGGATGCGGCTCGTTCAATGGCGCGTCGGCTTTCAAGCGTGCCGGCAGGTCCGGGTTGGCAATGAACGGCACGCCAAACGCCACGGCGTCAGCCTTGCCTTCTGCCAGCCAGGCATTGGCACTGTCCTTGGTGAAGCGTTCGTTGGCAATGTAAGGGCCGCCGAAGGCTTGCTTGAGTTGCGGGCCGATGCTGTCATCACCTTCTTTCTCGCGGGAGCAGATAAACGCGATGCCACGCTTGCCCAGCTCGCTAGCCACGTAGCTGAAGGTTTCCAGGCGGTTCTCGTCGCCCATGTCGTGGGAGTCGGCGCGCGGTGCGAGGTGCACGCCAACCCGGCCGGCGCCCCAGACTTCGATGGCGGCATCGGTCACTTCGAGCAGCAGCCGCGCGCGGTTTTCCAGAGATCCACCGTAGTTGTCGGTGCGCTGGTTGGTGCTGCTTTGCAGGAACTGGTCGAGCAGGTAACCGTTGGCGCCGTGGATTTCCACGCCATCGAAACCGGCAGCCTTGGCGTTTTCCGCACCGACGCGGTAGGCATCGACGATGTCGGCGATTTCAGCGGTTTCCAGTGCGCGCGGCGTCGGATAGTCGGCCAGCGGACGCACCAGGCTCACGTGGCCCTTGGGCTGGATGGCGCTCGGCGCCACTGGAAGCTCGCCATCCAGGTAGGAAGGATGGGAGATTCGGCCCACGTGCCAGAGCTGCAGGAAGATCTTGCCGCCAGCGCCATGGATCGCCTTGGTCACGTTGGCCCAACCGCGTACCTGATCGTTGGACCAGATGCCCGGCGTATCAGGGTAGCCCACGCCCATCGGCGTCACCGACGTGGCTTCGCTGAGGATCAGGCCGGCGGAGGCGCGTTGCACGTAGTACTCGGCCATCAAGGCGTTGGGTACGCGGCCCGCGTCAGCACGGCAGCGAGTGAGCGGGGCCATGATGATGCGGTTCTTCAGCTCGATGTCGCCGAGTTTGATGGGGTCGAAAATTGTCGCCATGAAGTACAACCTCGCAAAAGTGAAGGATTAAAAGTCAGTGAGTGGCAGGTGCCAGGTCGGCATGGCCGCCCTGGCGGAAAGTGATGAGGGTGACCAGCAGCGCCAGCACGGCCAGCGCGCCCGCCGCCAGGGGTACGGAAGTCAGGCCCAGGCCATGGTCGATGACGCTGCCGCCGACCCAGGCGCCCAGGGCGTTGCCGATGTTGAAGGCGCCGATGTTCAGGGTGGACACCAGGTTGGGTGCGTCTTTGCCGAAGGTCACCACGTTGACCTGCAGTGCCGGCACCGCGGCGAAACAGGCGGTAGCCCAGAGGAACAGCGTGATCTCGGTCGGGATCAGCGCAACGCTGGTCCAGCTCAAGACGGTGGACACCACCGCCATGGTCAGGAATACGCCCATCAGCGTGTTCGCCAGGCTCTTGTCCGCCAGCTTGCCGCCGATGATGTTGCCCAGGGTCAGGCCCAGGCCGATCAGCACCAGGGTCCAGGTCACGCCACGGGGCGATACGCCGGTCACTTCACCCAGCAGCGGGGCGACGTAGGTGAACAGGGTGAACACCGAGGCGGAGAACAGCGCGGTCATGCTCAACGACAGCCACAGGCCCGCTCCCTTGAGCGCCACCAGCTCCGAACGCATGTCGAGTTTTTCTTCGTCGCGCTTGGCCGGCAGGAAACGGATCAGGCCGATCAGGGCGACTACGCCGATGATCGTTACCGCCCAGAAGGTCGAACGCCAGCCGGCTTGCTGGCCCAGCGCGGTGCCCAGCGGTACGCCAAGCACGTTGGCCAGGGTCAGGCCGGTGAACATCAGAGCCACGGCCGAGGCACGCTTGTTAGGCGCTACGAGGCCGGCCGCCACCACCGAACCGATGCCGAAGAACGCACCGTGGCACAGGGCGGTGACGACTCGTGCAAACATCAGCACGTCGTAGTCGCTGGCGACGGCGCAGAGCAGGTTGCCAATGATGAAGATCCCCATCAGCGCCACCAGCGCGGCCTTGCGCGGCAGCCGCGCGGTGGCCAGGGCCATGAACGGCGCACCGATGGCCACGCCCAGGGCGTAGCCGGTGACCAGCCAGCCGGCGCCGGGAATCGACACGCCGAGGTCCGCCGCCACGTCGGGCAACAAGCCCATGATGACGAATTCCGTCGTGCCGATGGCGAAGGCGCTCAGCGCCAGGATGAAGAGGGAAAGGGGCATGTCGAATCCTTGTCAGGTCAGAGCTCTTGGCTCATTTGCTGGAGGAACTGCTGGATCAATTCCTCGTTACGTTTGAAGAAGTGCCACTGACCAACCTTCTGGCTGGTGATCAACCCGGCCCGTTGCAGCACCGCCAGATGCGCGGAGACCGTGGATTGCGACAGGCCGCAACGCTGGTCGATCTGGCCGGCACAGATGCCGAATTCATGGTTGTGCAACTGCTCGGGAAACTGGACCGTGGGGTCCTTGAGCCAGTTGAGGATGTCTCGCCGTACTGGGTGCGCCAGGGCTTTTATTATTTCGTCGAGGTCGAGGGTCATGGTGGCAGGCTCGGGGTGAGTAAAACGCTATATCGCGATGAGGCGAACCTTAAATCGTTATTTCGCGATATACCAATATGTATTTGATCTGAACTCCGAACAAATCGCTATATCGGGTTATAACGATATGGGCGCGGTGGTGCTAAGCTGCCCGCCATGAACTACCTCGCGCACCTGCACCTCGGCGGCCCTGGCCGGGAACAACTGCTCGGCAGCCTCTATGGCGATTTCGTCAAAGGGCCGCTGCAAGGGCAATTCGAACCGCAGATCGAAGCGGCGATCGCCCTGCATCGACGCATCGACATGTACACCGATCGTCATCCGTTGGTGGATATCGCCTTGTCGCGCTTTTCCACGGTGCGACGGCGTTATGCCGGGATCGTGCTCGATGTGTTTTTCGACCATTGCCTGGCCCGGGATTGGACGCTGTACGGTGAGGGGCCGCTGATGGACTTCACCTCCCGGGTCTACCAGGTCCTCGCCGCCGAACCGCAACTGCCGGGACGCCTGGCGCATATCGCACCGTTCATGGCGGCGGATGACTGGCTGGGGTCCTATCAGGAATTCGAGGTGATCGGGCAGGTGCTGCGCGGCATTTCCCGGCGCTTGTCACGGCCGGAGGAACTGGCGGGGGCGATGACGGAACTGGTCAAGCTCTATGAGCCGTTGAGCGAGGATTTTCGGTTGTTCTATCCGCAGCTTCAGGATTTCGCGCGGAATCAGGCCTCACCGCAGGACTAAAT